>USEM01000010.1 GCA_900553695.1 uncultured Clostridium sp.
CTAACTGTGTAAATTCAAAAATTTAAATTTTGAATATGCACAGTTTTTTCTTGTGTATGGAAAGGAACAAAAAATTAAAAAAAATTAATTTAATTGATTTTCAAAAAAGAAAATTTAGTTACATGTGCATGATTTTGTTTTTTTTGTTATTTAGTATTGAAAATACCTTATTCATTTGGTATAATTCAAAATGTAGTTATTCTAAACTACCATTGAATTTTATTCTGAAATTCAATAATTATCCAATAAAGAAATTTAATATAAAAAGTGAGGAAAACATAAGAATGCAAAATAATAGCAATGAACGATATGTTAGAGAAAAACTAAGTACTGACATAGATGCAATAATATCCGGAAAGTATAATCAAAATGATGATGTAATGATTAGAAAAAATACTCCTACAATATTAGTAGAACATGGGATTAAGAATTTGCCTATGTTAATGAATCAAAATCATATTAAATCGAATATATTGAGTAAAACAAAAGCCAAAAAATTAGGAATATTTAACAAAGATAATAATTACCACAACATCGGAAAACAGGCGTTTTTAAAATCAATAGAGAGCATGGAAAGCCCATTAGCAATTATTAAATCTATTAGCAAAAATGGAAAACAGAAAACATATGTGATAGTGACAGAAGTACAAAACGAAAAAGGTGAGTATGTAATTATACCAGTGTATTTAGAAACTAGAGGAAATTATAACAATGTCTCAATAGAAACAAATAAAATAAAAACTATTTATGGTAAAAAAGATATAAAAGATTTTGTGGATAGAACAATTCAAGATAATATAAATAATATAATATATTTGATTAAAGATAAAAGTAAAAGACGACTTATTACTACAACTGGACTCCAATTGTCCAACTAAAGTAATAAAGCCATCATTCATTAATAATATAACATTTAAAAACTAAAATGTCAATATTATTACTAATATTTTATGCAGAATAACTAAAAAAATGTTATATTAAAAACATGTGCATGATTTAACCTAAAAATTATTGCTAATTATGGACAATTATGTTATAATATGTAAAAATAGCAAATGAAAAAGAGAGGGTGCCAAGCAAATGGTATTGTTGGGAATAATATACATATTAATAATATTAGCATTTATTTTAGCCATGTTTGCATATGTGCAAATTAAAATAGCAGGCATGAAAGTTAAAGACTTTTACAGCTTTATACAAGCAAACCAAATGCTAGATAAGCTATATAGATTTTCAAAAAAATACGAAAAATTAAGTAGTCAAGATCAATTAATATTTTTAATGGAAGCTGAAAAAGTTTTTAGTGCTTTTGATAAAGTTCCAGATATCCTTTGGGAAGAGGAATATCAAAAATATATGGATGTACTTGATAAATATAAAGATATAAAAGTAGTTCGTTGGGAACAAAGTTAAAATTAGTAAACAATGTGGTTTACTAATTTTTTCTTATGTGATAAAATGTATAAGAAAATGGAGGAAAACAATGGCGTGGACTAAAAATCAAGAACAAGCAATATACCAAAAAGGCGATAATATACTAGTTGCAGCAGCTGCAGGTAGTGGTAAAACTGCAGTGCTAGTTGAAAGAATAATAAATAAAATTACAAATGAAAACATAGATGTAGATAAATTGCTAGTTGTAACATTTACAAATGCAGCAGCAACAGAAATGAGAGAGCGTGTTTTAGATGCAATTTATAAAAAGCTAGAAAGCGATTCAAATAACTTAAGGCTACAAAAACAAATAGTATTGCTAAATAAATCTCATATATCTACAATACACGCGTTTTGTTTAGAGGTTATTAGAAACAACTTCTACAAAACAAATATATCACCAAACTTTAGATTAGCAAATACTCCAGAAATAGAACTTCTAAAAATGGAAGTTATAGAAGATGTATTTGATGAACTATATGAGAGCAAAGATGAGGACATTATCAACTTGGTAAATACTTATGGCTCATCATATAGAGATGATGATAAATTAAAAGAACTAATACTAAAAATATATAAATTTATTCAAAGCATTCCATACCCAGAAGAATGGCTAGAGGAGCAAACAGAAAAGTTTAATTTGAATTTAGAACAAGACTTCTCAGAAACTACATGGGGAAATATAATAATAAAAAATGCTAAAGATGAGATAGAAGGATATATTAATACATTAAAAAACATAAGCAAAAAACTAAAAAGGGACGACGAGCTAGAAAAGTGGTATGTATGCATATTAGATGATATTAATAAACTAGAAAAAATAGAAAAACTACAAAAGTGGGACGAAATATATAACTACTTAAGCGAATTATCTTTTGAAACATGGCCATCAAAAAGAAACTTTGTATCAGAATTAAAAGATAAAGCAAAAGGCATAAGAGATAAAATCAAAGATGCAGTTGTAGGTGGCAAACCTAGTAGCCTAAGAAAAAGAGTGTTTATTTATAATTCACAAAAGGCAAACGAAGATATTTATGCAATGTATCCAATTTTGAAGGCAATAAAAGATATAACCATAAAATTTAGCACAGCATATAGAGAAGCAAAACTTGAGAAAAACATTATAGACTTTAACGACATTGAACATCTAGCACTAGAAATACTAGTTAAAAAAGATGAAAACGGAAACTATGTACCAACAGAAGTAGCAAAACACTACCAAGATATTTTTGAAGAAATTGCAATAGATGAATACCAAGATAGCAATGATATTCAAGAAGAGATTTTAAAACAAGTTTCAAAAGGAAATAACATTTTCATGGTTGGAGATGTTAAGCAAAGTATATATAAATTTAGACAAGCAAAGCCAGAACTTTTCCTAGAAAAATATAATACCTATAAAGACAACAAAATACAATTATTTGCAAACTTTAGAAGTAGAAAAAACGTTCTAGACCTAAGTAATGTGATTTTTGAAAACATTATGAGTAAAGACTTTGGAAGTATAGAATATAACGAAAATGAATTTTTAAATGTTGGGCAAGATTATTTAGAAACAGATAAGAAAATTCTAGATGGAGCAGAGCTTCATATTATTGATGAAGCAGAAACCATTGAAAATGAAAACGAAGAAGATGATGAAGAAGTATTAGAAAAGGCAGAAATAGAAGCTAGATTAGTTGCCAAAAGAATAAAAGAATTAATAAACAGTAATTATTGTGTATTTGATAAAAAACGAGGATATAGAAGCCTTGAGTTCAAAGACATTGTAATTCTTCTTAGAAAAACAACAGGAATAGCACCAATATATGAAAAAGAGCTAACAGACCTAGGTTACCCAGTATTTAGCGATATTGGTACAAACTATTTTGAAACAATAGAAATACAAACAATAATGAATTTACTTAAAATAATAAGCAACCCAGATAACGACATAGCACTAGTTTCTGTATTAAGAAGTCCAATAGGAAAATTTACAGATAATGAGCTAATAGAAATACGAATAGAATGCCCAAAAGAAAGCTTTTATAATGCAATGCTTGTAAACGAAAAACATAAAGCAAAAATAAATGAATTCTTTGAATTAATAGAAGACTTTAGATCTAAAGAAGAATATTTGAAATTAGATGAACTAATATGGTACATATATGAGAAAACTGGATATTATAATTATGTAAGTTTAATGACAAATGGTAACATTAAAACAGCAAACTTAAAGATGTTATTTGAAAAAGCCAAAGACTATGAACAGGGAAGCTTTAAAGGACTATATAATTTCATAAACTTTATTGATAGAGTTACAAAGCATAATAGTGATATGGGTGCACCAAAGCTAATTGGAGAAAATGAAGATGTTATAAGAATTATGAGCATACACAAAAGCAAGGGACTAGAATTTCCAGTAGTATTCCTTTGTGGAACAGGTAGTCAATTTAACATGATGGACTTAAATGCAAACATACTAATGCATTCAGAATTAGGTTTTGGACCTAAATATATAAATTATGAAAGAAAAATAGCATACAATACTCTTGCCAAAGAAGCGGTAAGACATATAATGAAAAAAGAACTTAAAGAAGAAGAAATGAGGCTTTTGTATGTTGCATTAACTAGAGCAAGAGAAAAGCTAATAATTACAGGGGTTGATAAAAACCTAAAAAAATCAATAGAAGATAAACAAGAAATGCTAGAAAGTTCAGATAATGTAATAACAAAAGGAATAGCAGAAAAGGCAAAGACATACTTAGATTGGCTAGAAACAGTATTTTTAAGTGATGATAGAATGAAGTCACTTGTGCAATTATTTGAACATCCAAAAAATGAAAATAGTGGAACCAAAGATGAAGAAAACAAAACAGAAGAATTAGTAATTGAGGATAGACCAATAAATGAAAAATTAAATGAAATACTAACATGGGAATACCCTCAAGCCGAACTTACACAAATTGAAGGAAAAAGTTCTGTTACTAAAATTGCAAAAAAGGTACAAGAAGATGAGGGCGAGCTAAAACTTAAAAAGCCAAAATTCTTAGAAGGAGAACTTCCTCTTACAAAAGCAGAAATAGGAACAACAGTGCACTTAGTATTACAAAAACTAGACTTTAAACAAAGTTATACAATGGAAAAAATACAAGAACTACTAGAGCTACTTGAACAAAAACAGATAATAACAACAAAACAAAAAGAAGCAGTTCCAAAAGAGAAAATATATGAATTTACTAGAAGCAAAATTTTTGCAGAACTAGCAGAAGCAAAAGAAGTATACAGAGAACAGCCATTTTACATTAATATACCAGTAAAAGAACTATATGAAATTAAATCAGAAGAAAATATATTAGTACAAGGTATAATAGACTTGTATTATATAAATAAAAATAATGAATTAGTACTGGTAGATTATAAAACAGACTATGTACCAGAAAATGATGAAACTTCTTTAAAAGACAAATATACTTCGCAACTTGAAATTTACAAAAGAGCTCTAGAACAAGCACTAAATAGAAAAGTAGACAGTATTTATATATATTCAACATATTTGGGAAAAGAGATAAAGATGTGAGTATAAAAACAAAAAATGTGAATAAAATATTATTGTCAGTATTGACAAGTTAAATGTTATTTGCTATAATAAATTTAACTTTCCCACTACTTTAAAGTAGTCGGGCGTCAGAAGACTTTGGAGAACTCTTTGCAGTTCTCCTTGTTATTTTGTAAAGAATTTTATAATATTTTTATCTAATAAATTCAAGCTATTGTTTGAAAGACGAATATGTCTTAGCACAGCATCATCAAAAATTCTTTGCTTGCTTATGGTGGTAATTTGGTTTATAAGTGCAATGCTCCCAATCTTCATTTTTGAGATTTCGTTTTTCATTTTTTTTACGTATTCAAAATCAGATGTAAATTGTTCAACTTTTTCAGAAGGAAGGCTCCATATATCTTTATATTTATTAAAGGTATCATATCACGTGATTTACAAAAAGTCAATAATAAAATTGAAAAATATTTATATACAAACTCCATCTTTTATGATAAAATATATCATAAGAAGTGGAGTTTTATTTATGGTAGCAGAAATTATAGTAAATAGATTAGCTAAAGATTTAAATAGAATATTTGATTATCTTGTTCCAGAGCATATGGAAAGTTTCATAAAAATTGGGGCAAGAGTTTTTGTACCTTTTGGACCGAAAAATTCACAAATTGAGGGATTTGTTATTGGTTTTAAAAAGACTTCAGAGTTTGCAAATAAAGAGATTATAAAAATTGAAGATTTTTCTTTAACAGAGGAAAACGTTGAGCTTGCTCGTATTATGGCTAGAAGATATTTTTGCAATATTTCAGAGTGTATAAAATTAATGCTTCCACCAGGCGAAAAAACAACGAATTTAGAAAATAGAATTAAAGATAAAACTGCCAATTTTGTATATTTGAAAAAAGACGAAGATGAGATTGAGCTAGATATTGAACTAGGTAAGCTAAAAAATGCAAAGCATATTAAAGTTTTACGTTTCTTAGAAGAAAATGATGGCATATATAAGGCAGATTTAGAAGGCATTATGGAGGTTTCAAGTGCAGTAATTAAAACATTAGAGAAGAACGGATATGTTGAGATAATTGAACAAAAGATTGAAAGAAATCCTTTTAAAAACAGAGAAATAAAAAGGGACAAGCCTTTACCTTTAACAGAGGAACAAAAACAAGCTTTTGATAAAATTAACAATAGTGGGTTTAATGAGTTCTTGCTTTATGGAGTTACTGGCTCAGGTAAAACAGAAGTGTATTTACAGCTTATTCAAAGCGTTATAGATAAAGGAAAAAAAGCAATTGTCCTTGTGCCTGAAATATCACTTACACCACAGATGGTAGATAGATTTTCTGCAAGATTTGGAGATTGCATATGTGTACTTCATAGCAAGTTATCTACAGGTGAAAGAAATGACCAATGGAAGAATATTAAGGAGCGGAAAATGCAAGATAGTAATAGGTGCAAGGTCTGCAATATTTGCACCAATAGATAATTTGGGAATAATAATAATTGATGAGGAGCATGATAGTTCATATAAATCAGACATGGCACCAAGGTTCAAGGCACACGATATTGCAAGGTATTTAGCTAAAAAACATGATATACCAGTTGTTCTAGGTAGTGCAACACCAGATATTTCAACATACCACAATTCAAAAAATGTAATAAGACTTACAAGAAGAGCAAATAGTTCAAACTTGCCAGATGTAGAGGTTATAGATTTAAGGCAAGAACTTGCAATAGGAAACCGTACAATTTTAAGTGAAAGGTTAAAGGAAGAAATAGAAAACAACTTAAAAGAAAAGAAACAAACAATTCTATTTTTGAATAGGAGAGGCTTTTCAACTTTTGTAATGTGTAGAGATTGCGGATATACTGTAAAATGCAAAAGATGTAATATTAGTTTGACTTACCACATGAAAGAGGATAAACTAAAATGCCATTACTGTGGTTATGAAATGAATAATATTAAAATTTGCCCAAAATGTAAAAGTAAAAATATTAAACATTTTGGAAGCGGAACCCAAAAATTAGAGGAACTTATCCACAACATTTATCCACAAGCAACTACAATTAGAATGGATATAGATACTGTTAGTAAAAAGAATTCACATGAAGAAATTCTAAACAAATTTAAAAATGAGAAAATAGATATTTTAATTGGAACACAAATGGTAGTAAAAGGACATCATTTCCCAAATGTAACACTAGTTGGAGTTATTGCGGCAGACAGCAGTTTGAATACAGGAGATTATAGAGCAAATGAAAGAACCTTTGATATACTGGTACAAGTAGCACGGAAGAGCGGGCAGAGAAAAACTACCAGGCAAAGTAATTATACAAACATACTCACCAGAAAACTTCTGTATAGAGTGTGCTAAAGAGCAAGATTATGATAAATTTTATAAAACTGAAATAGAACTTAGAAAACAATTGAAATATCCACCATATTGCGATATAATAATGTTTGGAATAAATTCAACAGATAAAATAGAAATTCAAAAAGCATCAGATAAGCTATATAGAATTCTAAAAAAATATACAGGAGATCAAATGCAAGTAATGCCACCACTACCAGCACCAATAGATAGAATAAAATATAGGTATAGGTGGAGAATAATTGCAAAATGCAAATTAAGCAGTAAGATAATTAATAGTATAAACCTAGCAATGGAGGAATACTATAAGCAGAAATTCAAAAAAACAAGAGTTATTGTAGATGTAAATCCAAATAATATGTCTTAAAAGAAGGGAGAAAACAATGGCAATTAGAACAATTAGAACAGAAGGAGACGAAATATTAAGAAAGAAATCTAAAAAAGTTGAAGTAATTGATGAAAAAATAACAGAACTAATTCAAGATATGATAGAAACTCTTCATAAATATGATGGAGTTGGACTAGCAGCTGTGCAAGTTGGAATATTAAAGCAAATATTAATAATACAAGAAGCAGAAGATGCACCAATACTTGTAATAATCAACCCAGAAATAATTTCACAAAGTGGAACACAAGTTGTTGAAGAAGGTTGCCTAAGCTTCCCAAATAAATTTGCTAAAATTGAAAGACCTGAAAAAATAAAAGTAAGAGCATTAAACGAAAAAGGAAAAAAAATAGAAATAACAGGAAAAGGCCTTTTGGCACAGGCTTTAAGCCATGAAATAGACCATTTAAATGGAGAAGTTTTTATAGATAAAATAATACCAGGAACATTGGAAATAATAAAACCAGAGAAATAAGAGGAGATAAAAAATGCTAGATATAGTTTTTATGGGAACTCCAGATTTTGCAAAAGAATCTTTGGAGGCAATATATAATGCAGGGCATAACATAATTGCAGTAGTAACAAACCCTGATAGACCAAAGGGAAGAGGAATGAAAATGATAGCCTCTCCAGTAAAAGAATTTGCAATAGAAAAAAGTATACCAGTACTTCAACCAGAAAAAATAAGAGAAATTAAAGATACATTAGAACAAATAAACCCAGATTTATTCTGTGTTGTAGCTTATGGAAAAATTTTACCACAGGACATTTTAGATATTCCTAAAAAAGGCTCAATAAATGTACATGGTTCATTGTTACCACAATATAGAGGAGCAGCCCCAATACAATGGGCAGTTTTAAATGGAGATAAAAAAACAGGAATAACAACAATGTATATGAATGCAGGAATGGATACAGGGGATATGATTTTGCAAGAAGAAGTTCAAATTGGAGAAGATGAAACAACAGGAGAGCTATGGGATAGGTTATCTAAAATAGGTGCAAAATTATTAGTAGAAACTGTAGCTAAAATAGAAAAAGGAACCGCACCAAGAACACCTCAAAGCGGCGAATTTACAATGGCACCAATGTTAAATAAAGAAATGGCAAGAATAGATTGGATAAACAAAAATTCAAGAGAAATCAAGAACTTAGTAAGAGGTTTAAACCCAATAATGGGAGCATATACAACATATAATGACAAAAAAATAAAAATATGGAGAGCTGGAAGTATAGAGCTAGATGAATTTATAGAAAATCACCCAGAATTTGCAGATTATAAAATTAGTTTGAACAACATGGAAGGTGGAGCAGTAATATACTCAGATATTAAGCAAGGCCTATATGTAAAAGCAAAGACAGGAATTGTTATTATACAAGAAGTACAAGCAGAAAATGCAAAAAGAATGCCTGTACAAGATTTCTTAAGAGGAAATTTAATTCAAACAGGAGAAGTTTTTGAATAATTATGGATGAAACATGTGAAATAATAGTAAAAAAATTAAAAGAACAAAATAGAACAATAGCATTTATGGAATCATGCACAGGAGGATATTTAGCAAACAGCATAACAAATATATCAGGAGCATCAGATGTGCTAAAGGTAAGTTTAGTAACATACTCAAATGAATATAAAATAAAATTTGGTGTTGACAAAAATACTATTGAAAAGTATACTGTATATAGCACAGAAACCTCTGCCCAAATGGCAAAAAAAGTTTCAGAGTTTGCAAACAGTAATATAGGTGTAGGCATAACTGGAGAACTTGGAAATACAATGAATAAAGAACCAAAAGTATATTATTCAATATATATAAAGGAATTAGATAGATGTATAAATAAAGTTGTAACACCAACTAGTAAAGATAGAAAAAGCATGAAAAAAGAAGTTGCAACAAGTGTTTTAGAGGATATTAGGAGGAATCTAAATTGAGTTTTACCAACACAAAATTAGAAGAATTTAATAACAGTATTGTAGGAAAAAAAATTGCTATAATTGGTCTTGGAGTAAGCAATGAACCACTTATTGATTATATGCAAGAAAGAAAAGCTAAATTAGCAGTTTTTGATAAAAGAAATCAAGAAAAAATAGACCCAAAAATTCTAAACAAAATAGAAAAATATAAAATAGAAAAACATTTTGGTGAAGATTACTTGTCAAACTTAAAAGATTTTGATATAATCTTTAAGTCTCCATCATGTAGAGCAGATTTGCCAGAAATAGAGGCAGAAGTAAAAAGAGGTGCATATCTTACATCTGAAATAGAATTAGTGCTAGAATTTGCACCATGCAAAACAATTGCAGTAACAGGCAGTGATGGAAAAACAACTACAACATCATTAATATATGAAATATTAAAAAATAAGTACAACTGTTATCTTGGTGGGAACATAGGATATCCACTTTTCACAAAAATAGGAGAAATGAAACCAGAAGATATAGTAGTTCTTGAACTTAGTAGCTTTCAATTAATGACAATGAAGAAAAGTCCAGATATAGCAGTTGTAACAAATGTTACTCCAAATCATTTAGATATACATAAGTCTTATGAAGAGTACATTGAGGCAAAGGCTAACATATTTAAAAATCAAACTGAAAGCAACAAACTAGTATTAAATTACGATAATGAAATTACTAGAAATTTTGCAAAAAAAGCAAAATCAAAAGTTGAATTTTTCAGTAGTAAAGAAAAGCTTGAAAATGGCGTAATTTATGATGAGGGAATAATTAAAATTGCTGAAAATGGATTAAGAAGACATATTGTAAAACTAAAAGATACTAACTTAAGAGGAGTACATAACGCAGAAAACATTTGCGCAGCAATTGCAGCAACAATGGATTTAGTTGATGTTGAAACACAAGAAAAAGCAATAAAAGAATTTAAAGGTGTGAACCATAGACTAGAATTTGTAAGAAAAATAAATGGAGCAAAATGGTATAATGATTCAATTGCATCAAGCCCAACAAGAACAATTGCAGGACTTAATTCGTTTGATGAAGACATAGTATTAATTACAGGTGGATATGATAAACACTTAGACTATGAGCCAATTGCTAAGCCAATTTTAAATAAAGTAAAAACATTAATCTTAATGGGGCAAACGGCAGAAAAAATATTTGGAGCTGTAAAGCAAGAAAAGGAAAAAGAAAACAAAGAAATAGAAATATATAAAGTGAATAGCTTAGAAGAAGCTATAAACAAAGCAAGAGAAAAGTCAAAACCAAATCAAGTGGTGCTATTTTCACCAGCAAGTGCAAGTTTTGATATGTTCAAAAACTTTGAAGAAAGAGGAAATAAATTTAAAGAACTAGTGAAAAAATTATAAGGAGGGATTTAAAATGGTAATTGATTCAAAAGGAAATTTGTTTGAGGAGAGAAGAAAAAAAGACAGAAGGTCAGGAGAAGACAGAAGAAGACTAAGAGAAAATGTGCCAGATGAGAAAAGAAAATCAGACAGAAGAAAGGCTGACAGAAGAGATCCAAAAAATGCATATAAAGCGTAAGAAATATGGGGCATGAAACAATGCCCTAAAATATCCCGATGTGGCGGAACTGGCAGACGCACACGACTCAAAATCGTGCGGGAAACCATGTGGGTTCGAGTCCCACCATCGGGACCAGAATAAAAGTGGCTGAAAAGCCACTTTTTTGTATGAAAGAAAAAGGTGGGGCTCGAAAAGGAACGTGCCAAGTTTAGGCTGGTTCAAGGCCAGACTAAACGCAGGTAAAAATAGTCCGGTTGACTATTTTTGTGACGCGAGAGCGAGTGGTCCCACCATCGGGACCAGAATAAAAGTGGCTGAAAAGCCACTTTTTTGTATGAAAGAAAAAGGTGGCGCTAGAAAAAATAAAAAAATCAATAATTTTTTGAAAAAAATTAAAAAAATTTCAAAAAACTATTGATTTTTTTATTTTTATAGTATACAATGGTAGCGAAGTGGAGGAAAGTGGTAGAAAGTGGAATACAAAAAGAGAGGTGAAAAGTTTTGCTAATAGGCGAATATGAGCATTCAATTGATACAAAAGGTAGATTAATAATGCCAGCCAAATTAAAAGAAGACATTGGTGATAGCTTTGTAATCACTAAAGGTCTAGATGGATGTTTATTTGCATATTCAAAAAAAGAATGGCAAAACTTTGAAGAAAAATTAAGAACCTTCCCACTTACTAACAAAGATGCCAGAGCATTAATGAGATTTTTCCTAGCAGGTGCAATGGAATGCGAAATAGATAAACAAGGAAGATTTCTTATAGCAGGAAATTTAAGAGAATTTGCTGGGCTTGAAAAAGAAGTAGTAATTATAGGAGTTCTAAATAAAATAGAAATTTGGAGCAAACAAAAATGGCAAGAATACAGCGAAAAGGAAAACAACGAAGCAGATGATATTGCTGAAAAAATGGCAAATTTAGATTTAGGTATATAACTTGCAAAAGTTTATATAAAAAGCAAAAGAAGAAATATTAAGAAACAAATGAATTTTTTAAAACAAAAGATTTCAAGAAACAAAAGAATTTTAAATAAACAAAGAAAAACAAAAGACGTTTTTTAAAAAAATATAAAAAACGAACACATATTAAACTAAAATTAACAAAAGAAGATAATAAGTACAAATGAAAAGATAAAACTAAACAAAAGATGTTTTTAAAATTAAAACTAATGATGAATATTTAAAATAAAGCAAAAGAAGAATCTTAAACAAAACAAAAGACAAAATTTTTAAATAAAACCAATGATTTAGTAATCCACGAAAGTAACCTATATAAACCAAAGATTATAATAAACGATAGACAGCAGTTGGTATTTACTTTTGCCAACTGCTAAAATGTTATATAGGAAAAATCGTTAGATTTTTATGCCTAAAATTTAAAAATTGAGGTTAGAGTATAAATGAAAGAATTTGAACATATTCCTGTATTGCTAAATGAATGCATTGAGGGTTTAAATATTAAAGAAAATGGAATATATGTAGATGGAACTTTAGGTGGAGCAGGACATAGCTTTGAAATAGCAACAAACCTAAAAAACACAGGAACATTAATTGGAATTGATAGAGACGAAGAAGCAATAAAAAAAGCAAAAGATACTTTGAAAGACTTTAAAAATGTAATATATGTTCAAGATAATCATGACAATATAAAAGAAATACTAGAAAGATTAAACATAGAAAAAGTAGATGGAATTCTGTTAGATTTAGGAGTTTCATCATACCAAATAGATGAGGAAACAAGGGGCTTTAGCTATATAAAAAACAGTCCATTGGATATGAGAATGGATAAAACACAAAAGCTTACAGCTAAAGAAGTTGTAAATACATATTCAGAACAGAGTTTAGCAGATATCATTTATAAGTATGGAGAAGAAAAGTTCTCAAGGCAAATAGCTAGAAGAATTTGTGAATATAGAAAAACCAAAGAAATAGAAACAACAACAGAACTTGTACAAATAATTGAAAAGTGTGTTCCAAAGCAAAATCAAGGACACCCTGCAAAACGAACATTTCAAGCAATAAGAATTGAAGTAAACAATGAAATAGAACCATTATATAACACAGTGATAAATGCAATAGATTCATTAAAATCAGGTGGTAGATTATGCATTATAACATTCCACTCACTAGAAGATAGAGCTGTAAAAGATGCATATAAAGATAGTGTTGGAAAATGTACATGTCCACCAGATTTACCATATTGTGTATGTGGAAACAAAAGCAAAGGAAAGATTAAAACAAAGAAACCAATATTACCAACTGAAGAAGAAATGAAAATAAATAGTAGAAGCAAAAGTGCAAAACTAAGAATTTTTGAAAAAAACTAAAAGTAAAATTTAAAGGAGGTGCAAAAGATGGCTAGAAGTAATTATAGTAGATATGAATATGAAACAAGTCCACGAAAACTTGAGCCTTATTATGCACCTAAAAAGAAGATTACTGAAGTAAAAAGAGAAACAAAACAAGAAAATAAAAAGAAACAAAAAGCAGAAAATAAGTTAAAAGCAAAGGCTGTAATGTACTTATTTGTGATACTTGGAGTGTTTTTTGCAATAACATATAGAAATGCAAAAATAGATGAAAACTTTGATAAAGTACAAGATTTAAAATCAGAATTAGCTGCAATCGAAAAAGAAAGTGCACAACTTGAAGTATCAATAGAAAGTAGCTTAAACCTTACAAACTTAGAGCAACAAGCAAGAACATTACTTGGAATGCAAAAGCTAACAAACAAACAAACAGAATATGTAACACTTCCAAAAACAGACTATATAGAAGTTGCATCAGAACAAGTACACTTAGAGGAGAATAAAGGAATAATTCAAACTATAGGAGAGTATATTTCTAAACTATTTAAATAAGTTATAATAAACATCTTTTTTGAATAAAATCAAAAGAGGTGTTTTTTTATGTGGTTTTCAGACGTTGGGAGAAAAAGAAGATTAAGAAATATGCTTCTTATAATATTTGTAGTGCAAATTGCTTTAATGGTAAGAATAGGCTTTATACAATTTGTACAAGGAACAGAACTTCAAGCAATGGCATATAGCCAACAAACCCTAAATAGAAGTATAAATCCTAAAAGAGGTAGAATATTAGATAGAACAGGAAAGGTAGAACTAGCAGTAAGTGCAAGCACAGAAACAGTTTCGGTAAACCCAACAAATATACCAAGCGAAAAAAGGGAAAAGCTAGCAGAAGCAATGGCAAATATATTCGATTTAGATTATGAAAAAGTTCTAAAAAGGCTTAAAAGAAGAACCTCTATAGAAATAATAACAAAGAAAGTTGATAAAGAAAAAACAGATAAATTAAGAGTATGGTTAGCCGAAAACAATATAACAACTGGAGTAAATATAGATGAAGATACAAAAAGATATTATCCATTTAGTACACTCGCATCAAATATAATTGGCTTTACAGGAAGTGATAATCAAGGCTTAGAGGGAATTGAAAGTTATTATGATAAAACCTTGAGTGGCACTCAGGGTAAAATTTTAAAACTAGTAGATGCAACAGGAACAGATATGGGAATAGAAGGCGAAGATTATATAGCTGCAAAAAATGGAGATGACTTAATTTTAACGATAGATATGACAATTCAAGCAATTGCAGAAAAATATTTAAAACAAGCATGTATAGATAATGTTTGTACAGATGGTGGAAATGTTATAATTCTAAACCCAAAAAGTGGAGATATATTAGCAATGGCAACATACCCAAATTATGATTTAAACTCTCCATATCAAATAAATAATGAAGAATTAAAATCTGTTTGGGATAATTTAAGCAGTAGTGAAAGAAGTAACTACTTACTTCAAATGTGGAGAAATAAGGCAATATCAGATACTTATGAGCCAGGTTCAACATTCAAATTAGTTACATCATCAGCAGCACTTGAAGAAGGGATAACAGATTCAGATAGGGCAGGAGAATTTAACTGCTCTGGTTCAATTACAATAGCAGGAGCTAGAATAAAATGCTGGAGATACTATAGACCACATGGAAGCCAAAGTTTAAGAGAAGCTTTAATGAACTCATGCAACCCAGTATTTATAGGAATAGGGCAAAAATTAGGAATACATACATATTATAGTTATTTACAAAAATTTGGACTATTAACTAGAACAGGCATAGATTTGCCAGGGGAGGCAAATAGTATTTTCTTAAAGGAAGAAAAAGTGGGACCAGTAGAACTTGCAACAATTTCATTTGGTCAAAGATTTGAAATAACACCACTTCATATGGCAAAGATAGTAGGCACAATTGCAAATGGAGGAAAAGCAGTAAACCCAAGAGTTGTAAAAGCAATGATAGACTCAAAAACAGGAGAAGAAAAGAAAATTACAATTAAGCAAGGAGAACAGGTAATATCAAAAGAAAATGCAGACAAAGTTCTTAGCATGATGCAATCAGTTGTAGATGAGGGAACTGGAAAAAAAGCAAAAGTAGAAGGGTATAACATAGGTGGAAAAACAGGAACATCAGAAGATGGAGTAAATACAGGAAAACGTATAGCATCATTTGTAGGTGTAGCAGACGTTACAGACCCTGAAGTTGTAATAGTTGTAGTTCTATACAACCCAACAGGAGAAGGTGGACACCAAGGAGGAGGCGTTGCCGCACCAGTAGCAGGTCAAATTCTAGGAGAAGTTTTGCCATACATGGAAATAGCAAAACAAGAAGAGATAAAAGAAAACATAAAAATGCCAAATGTAACAGGCTTAACATTTGAAGAAGCAAAGAAAACTTTAAAAGATGCAGGAATAGAAACAAATAGCCAATTAGATGTAGAAACAATTATAAAAGACCAATTACCAAAAGCAGGAATAGAAATAACAAATGAAACAAAGGTAATATTATATGGGGAATAAAATTTGAAACAAAGCCGTACATTCCTTTTGAGAAACAATAATAAATAAACTATTATAAAATATTTCTTTTTTGGAAATAATATGATATAATATAGATATAGTAAAAAAAGGAGTGTGCTTATGGGGTTAGGAGATAAATTAAAAAAATATAGAGAAGAAAATAAATTAACTCAAAAAGATATTGCAGGAATATTGGAAGTTGAGCCAGGAACAGTTTCTAAATATGAATCTGAAATGTTAGAACCCAATATTGAATCTATAAAAAGATTAGCCGAAACATTTGGAGTTACAATAGATGAACTATTAAAAGAGGATGATGAAAAAGTAGATGTGTCTAAAATAAATGTTTTAGATGTATTAAGAGAACAAAAGGAAATGAATTTAAAGGGAAATTTATATCATAATACACAAATTATATTTGCATACAATACAAACCATATTGAAGGAAGTAAATTAACAGAAGACCAAACAAGATACATTTATGAAACAAATACAATATTATTTGAAAATGAAACAATAACAAGTGTTGATGATATAATAGAAACAGCAAATCATTTTAAATTGGTAGATTATATGTTAAATATTGCTGAAGAAGAACTATCAGAAAACATTATAAAAGAATTTCATAGAATACTAAAAGAAGGCACGATGGATAGTAGAAAGGAATGGTTTAATGTTGGAGAATACAAGAAACTACCAAATGAAGCAGGAACGATGAAAACAACATTACCTAAAGAAACTCCAAAAGCTATGCAAAAATTAATAGAGTGGTATAATTCCTTAGCTACAATAACTATAAAAGAAATAATTGAATTTCATGCAAAATTTGAAAAGATACATCCATTTCAAGATGGTAATGGCCGAGTAGGGAGAATTATAATGTTTAAAGAATGCTTAAAACACAATATTATTCCATTTATAATATTAGATAAGGATAAATTGTTTTATTATAGAGGTTTAAAAGAATATCAAGGGAATAGAGAAAAAGGGTATTTAATTGATACTTGTTTAAATGCACAAGATCAATATGCTAAAATGATAGAATATTATTTAAGATGATTTTAAAGGCAGGTAATACCTGCTTTTTTAATTTCTAAATAGATAAGCTTTTAAATCAAGAAAAAAATTACCTACAATTATATATTTTAGACAAAAACCCTATTGTAGATTTTCCACAATTTATGTTATAATATTAAAAGCAGATAATAATCATTTACTTAAGATAAAGGAGATGTAGAAAATGGAAATTTTATTAGAAACTTTAAACGACTTAGAGAAAAATATACAGAAATTAAGTGTTGTTGATCAAGAAAAGTATAGCTATTTTCAACAGAGAATACAAGAAATAAGAGCTGCTTTAACTGAATTAGATGTAAATAAGTCAGCAACTTTACAACACGAAATAGATAAAACTATTATAGATATTAATAAATTAAAAATGGAATTTTCAAACTATATGAAAACTGGAAGTTTAGAAAAAGCTCCAGGAAAGTTATTCTTCGATTTACCAGAAGAAGAAAACAGCGATATATCAGGAAATGAAAAAATAAAAAGGCATAGATTGGGCTTGTTATCTTCTACAGTAGAACTTGTAAAAAAAGATGTAGAATTAGATTTTAGTAAGATAGAACAAGCAATTACAAAATTTAATAGCGAAAAAAATAATACAGATCCAGAATATTCACCGGCAGAAATTGCGTATATAGATAGGTTAATAGCAGAATTGTTTATTGAATACCAAAGAAAATACTATCAAAAAAATGGGACATTACCACTTGAAGAACCATCAACGTATTGTAATATGAAAACATATGAAAGTGTCCTTAGAGTAATGGCATCAGAAAAACTGATAGAAGAAAAAGAACGTATAGGAAAACTAGAAAGTTTAATTTTAGATGGGCAAGTTGTAAATAACAATGAAATTTGGAATATGCTATCAAAAGGTGAAAAAGATAAAGAAATGGCAATAGCAACATTAGGCTCTCTTGGCATACAAAATGAAAGTGGTCAAAATCAATTAATTCCATTAAAGAGTGGTAGAAAAATAAATGACCTTATATTATCAATTAGAAAGAAAAACATATTTGGAAGATTAGTGGAAAGAACAAAGAAAATAAAACTAGATGATAATGGCTTTATAAACATTCCAGAAGAAATGAAAGTAAGTATTATTAGAGCAATTATACCAGAAGGCATTAGGCAAGTAAGTAATGGAGCTTTTTGCGATTGCATTAATTTGTCAGATGTTTCTATACCAGAAAGTGTAACAGAAATAGGAACAAAAGCTTTTCAGAGTTGTTCAAGTTTAACAGATATAAAACTTCCAAGTAATCTAACCTATTTAGGCAACGAATGTTTCAAATGTAGTGGTTTGCAGAATATAGAAATACCAAAAAAAGTTTTAGAAGTTGGTTATGGTGCCTTTTATTCATGCACTTCTTTAAGACAAGCATTATTACATGAAGGCTTGAAAAGAATAGGAAAAGAGGCATTCGCAAATACTAGTATAGAAGAAATAAAAATACCAGATTCAGTAGAAGTAATGGGAGATAATTCTTTTAGATGCAATTATTTAGACGAAATTAGTTTACCCAAAAAATTAGAAGATGCTAATATTGACTCTATTTGTGGAAAAAATACTCCAAAATGTATAATAAGAGGGCAAGAGATTGCTGCTAATACTGATGAAAATAGCAGAGGCTCAAACGAAATGGAAGATAGAGAAAAAGACTAAAAGATTTACATAATTTGTAATATGAATAGAAATATGATATAATATAAGTGTAAATTCTTTTACAAATTCAATTTTATTTTCTGGAGGTAAACTAACATGATGAACGAAAATACAACTATGACTCAGGCTCAGGTCGAAGGATTTGGCATCGATGCTAAGGTACCGATGGTACCGCAAGATGTACTTGATATCGACTATGCAAAGGCATTTGCATCGTATACTGAACAGGAACAAAAGGAAATTATGGAGTTGGCTAATGCCATTGATGTGCGGAAGATCGATAATGTTATGAGCTATGGCTCAGTAGCATTAAAGGCAACTTTTGAACAATGTGGGGCTTTCCTCAAAGATGAGAGAGGAAGCAAAGCAGATCAGGAAGTTATTGCTCAGGTAATTGCATTATCTAAGAAAGCTTCCGAAAGCTATGATGACTTCAACCTTGTCCTGCAGGAACCCAATGTGTTGCAAAAGTTCTTCCTCAAACTTATGGGTGCTGGAAGAAATAGCCGCACACAGAAAATTAAAAATAGTGCAGTTACTAATTACAAGCTGTTGGCAGAGCTCAGAGCTTCCTGCGATTCTTGGCTGATTATGCTTAAGAATGCAATGGGAGAAATTGAGTATTCGGCAATCAGCGACGCTGATAATATTGCTTTGTTGGAAAAGTATATTATCGCTGGTAAAATTGCCGAACAGCGAATTTCTCAGGAGCTTGATGGAATTCAGGCTCAATACCAGGAAACTGGTTTGCAGAGATACTCTCAAGAGTATGACACTCTTAAGGAAGGATTCCATATTTTCCAGATTACAATGGGCAATTTGGAAAAGTCGCGTATTATGTACCACTTGAGTATTGGACAGCTCGCATTAATCAAGCGTGGCAACACGAATGTGCAGATTTCCATTCACACCCAGGTGGACAACAGTATGGCACTCATCGGACAACAACTTAGAAATGCTGTCCTTGATGCAAAGACCAGAGAAGTCCTGGAAGGGCAGACTGCCATTGCAAGACTGAGTGATGAACTGATTAAGGAGGTTTCTACGAATGTAGGTCTTACGACCGAACAGACAGAGAGACTTCTGTATGCAAGTTTCTACAACACGGAAGCTGCAAAAGAAGCTGTTACAACTGTTATTAACAGTTGTGAAGCAATCAGGAAAGTGGCCAGCGAAATGCTTCCTAAGATGAAGGCAGATGTGAGCCAGCTGAATGAATTGATCAAGCAACTGGAACCGGCGATTGGTTCCATCGAGAGAATGAAAATTGATGCCCCTAAGACTACCACTGTAGAAGGGGGACTGAAGTTCTAATATCATATTGGAATTTCAAAAATCAACGAATTGGGATAAAGCTTCCCAATTCGTTGATTTTATTATGCGAAAAAATAATAAAAAAGCTACCCAAAATATTGAAAAATTAACCAATTTGTGATATTCTATATATTATGTAAAAATGGAGAGTGAGAATAATGAAAGACCAAATTTTAAAAATTAAAGAAAATGCAAAAAATGAAATTCAAAAAGATGAAACTCTACAAGCTTTAAATGAAACACGTGTTAAATTTTTAGGTAAAAAAGGCGAATTAACATTAGTTTTAAGAGGAATGGGAGCTTTATCAGCTGAGGAAAGACCAGTTATTGGAGCCTTTGTAAATGAGGCAAGAGACGAGATAGAAGCTGGAATTGAATTAAAAGAAAACGAATTAAAACAAAAAGCATTAAATGAAAAACT
This sequence comes from uncultured Clostridium sp., assembly GCA_900553695.1. Classification (GTDB taxonomy): domain Bacteria; phylum Bacillota; class Clostridia; order TANB77; family CAG-508; genus UMGS1781. The sequence goes on from USEM01000010.1 coordinate 20,560, forward strand.
TAGCAAAGAAAAAATAGATATAACAATGCCAAGTAAAAAAACTGAAATTGGTTCAATTCACCCAATTACAGGTGTTATAGATGATATTAAAGAAATCTTTCTAGGTTTAGGATATGAAATTGCAAGTGGACCAGATATTGAAAAAACTTACTATGTTTTTGACCAGTTAAATACACCAATAGACCACCCAGCAAGAGACTTACAAGATACTTTTTATATAAATGATAATATAGTATTAAGATCCCAAACATCTTCAGTACAAATTCGTGTAATGGAAAGTCAAAAGCCACCAATTAAGATAATATGTCCAGGTGCAGTTTATAGGTCAGATAGTGTTGACCCAACACACTCACCAGTATTCCATCAAATAGAAGGACTAGTTGTAGACAAGGGAATAACAATGTCAGATTTAAAAGGAACACTTGAAACATTTGCAAAAAAATGTCTTGGAGAAAATACTGAAATTAGATTTAGACCACACCACTTCCCATACACAGAGCCAAGTGCAGAAGTTGATGTATCATGCTTCGTATGTAAGGGAAAAGGCTGCAGGGTATGTAAAAATGAAGGTTGGATAGAACTTTTAGGTTGTGGAATGGTTCATCCAGTAGTTCTACAAAACTGTGGAATAGATCCAAATGTTTATTCAGGCTTTGCCTTTGGTTTTGGAGCAGAAAGAATTGCAATGGCAAAATATGGAATAGATGATATGAGACTTCTTTATGAGAATGATGTTAGATTTTTAAAACAATTTTAAATTTGAAAAACAAACGGCGTCTTGCTGTGTTAGACATCGTTAAAAAATCCTCAACGTATCTTTATACGTTTCCGGTTTTTTTGCTTGTCTGCCTTGCAATACTTGTTTCTTTTTCAAATTATATAAAAATAGAGAGTGTTAGAAAGGAAAAATAAAAATGAAAACTAGTGTAGAATGGTTAAGAGATTATGCAGATGTTAATGTTGATGTGCATACATTAGCAGATAGATTAACAATGACAGGTTCAAAAGTTGAGACAATTGAACAAAAAGGAAATGATATAAAAAATGTTGTTGTAGGTAAAATATTAGAAATAACAAAACATCCAGATGCAGATAAATTAATAGTTACAAAAGTTGATGTAGGAACTGAAAAGCTACAAATTGTAACAGGTGCAGACAACGTAAAGGTGGGAGACCTTGTTCCAATTGCAAAAGATGGCTCAGAGCTTCCTGGTGGAGTAAAAATAAAAACAGGAAAACTAAGAGGGGTAGAGTCTTGTGGAATGATGTGTGCTGTAACAGAGCTTGGACTTGATTTAGAAGATTACCCAGGACAAATTGAACATGGTATAATGATTCTTCCAAAAGAATTTGAATGTTTAATTGGAAAAGATATAGTTGAAGTTTTAAACTTGAAAGAAGATATATTAGATTTTGAAATTACATCAAATAGACCAGATTGCTTCTCAATAGAAGGCTTAGGCCGTGAAACAGCAATTGCATTAAATGAAAATTTTAGAGATCCACATAAAGAGTTAAATAAAGAAGTAAAGACAGTTGAAAAAATTGAAAACTTTAGGGTTGATGTGGAAGCAAAAGACCTTTGTTACAGATACATTGCAAGAGTTTTAAAAGATGTTCAAATTAAAGAATCTCCAGAATGGATGAGAAGAAGATTAAATGCTTGTGGAGTAAGAGCAATAAACAACATAGTAGATATAACAAACTATGTAATGTTAGAACTAGGACAACCAATGCATGCATTCGACATCGAAAATGTTGCTGGAAAACATATAATTGTAAGAAGAGCAAAAGAAAATGAAAAAATTACAACATTAGATGAAATAGAAAGAACTTTAAATACAGATAACCTAGTAATAGCAGACGAAGAAAAACCAGTTGCAGTAGCAGGTGTAATGGGAGGAGCAAATTCAGGAATTACAGACGAAACAAAAACAGTAGTATTTGAAGCTGCAACATTTAACAGAGGAAGTGTTCGTTTAACTGCTAAAAAGTTAGGCTTAAGAACAGAAAGCTCAAGTCGTTTTGAAAAAGGTTTATCACCAGAAATAGCTTTAAGGGCAATAAATAGAGCAGTAGAGCTTGCAGAACAAATTGGAGCAGGCAAAGCAGTTGATGAAAAAATTGATGTATATCCAGAAAAAGAAGAACAAAAAGTAATTCCATTCGAACCAGAAAAAGTAAATGCTTTACTTGGAATGAATATATCTAAAGAAGAAATGATAGATATATTAACAAGACTTGGAATAGAAGTAAAAGGCGAAAGTTTAGTAATACCATATTTTAGAGTAGACTTGAATCTAACTGCAGATATTGCAGAAGAAGTAATAAGAATACATGGATATAACACACTAAATAGCACATTAATAAATGCAGAAAGTACGGTTGGAGCCAAAACAAAGGCACAAAAATTACAAGATAAAGTAAAAGACCTACTTGTAGAAAAAGGCTTTTCAGAAATGTACGCATTCAGCTTTATAGGACATAAAGATTTTGAAAAATGTAAATTAGATAGTGAAAAGGCAATAAAAATAACAAACCCATTAGGAGAAGAATTTTCACTTATGAGAACATCTATGATGCCAACAGTAATGCAATCTATGTCAACAAACTATAATAAGAAGAACAAAAATGTTCAACTATTTGAAATTGGAAAAATATATACAGATGAGCAAGGAAATATTGCAAAAGGCGAAGTAGCAACAGAAACAGAGCAAATTGCATTTGCAGTATATGGAAAGAATGCAGATTTTTATATAGTAAAAGGCATAATTGAAAATATTCTAGAAGTTTCAAATATTGCAAGATACACATTAGAAAGAGAAAATGAAATAAACCTACACCCAGGAAGAAGTGCAAAAATTCTAATAGGAAAAGATAGAATAGCAAGCTTTGGAGAAGTTCACCCAGAGGTTCTAGAAAACTATGGTATAAATGAAAAAGTATATTATGCAGTAATAGATATAGAAAAATTTGCAAAGTATGGAAAAGACAATAAAAAATATACCCCAATTCCAAAATATCCAGCAGTAGAAAGAGATATTGCTCTAGTAGTAGATGAAGATGTTGAAGTTGGTCAAATTGAAAACATAATATCTAAAAAAGCAAAGAATATACTAGAAAGAGCAGAGTTATTTGATGTATACAGAAGTGATAAACTTGGAGAAAACAAAAAGAGTGTAGCATATGAGCTAATATTTAGGGCACAAGATAGAACTTTAACAGATGATGAAATTAAAAACACAATGGAAGTTATAATAAAAGAATTGCAAGCAAACTTAGGAGCAGAACTAAGAACATAAATTTTAGAAAAATTTCCAAAAAATAGTTGTAAAATTCATTATAAATTGATATACTGTATAGAGAAAAAGTATATCAATTTTTAATTTGAAGGAGGTACAAAAGTGGAAGAAGAGAAGAACTTGGTAATAGAGAACAAAGAGATAGTTGCAGAAAATGATGAAAGCATTAAAATTTCAAATGATGTTGTTGCATCAATTGCAGGTGTTGCAGTATCTGAAGTTCCTGGAGTTTATGGAATGGCTGGTGGAATTACAGAAATCTTTGGTAAAAAGGGATTAACAAAAGGAATTAAGGTTGAAGTTGGGGAAAAAGAAACTAAAATAGATGTAAACATTATAGTAGAGTATGGAGCAAGAATTCCAGATGTTGCATTCGAAATTCAAAATAGAGTGAAAAAGGCAGTAGAAACAATGACAGGTCTCAAAGTGGCAAATGTAAATATTCACATACAAGGAATAAATATTCCAGAAAAAAGATTAGAAGAACCAGATGAAAATAACAGCACAAATGAATAAAATTTAGTAGGCTCGGCTAAAGGCCCAGCCTACGGTAAAAAAAGAAAGGATATGGTAACATATGAAAATTTTAGATAAAATAGGACTAGTTGTATTTTCTAGTATAGTATTATTATTAAGTTTAGCACTTATATTAACAATAGCAGAATGGTTAGATTTAAAGTTGGTTTTAAATGCAGTTGAGTATATAGTAACAAACAAAGTAGCTGCAAGAGTAACATTTGGAGTATGTGTAGTACTTATACTTCTTGCAATAAAAACAATCTTCCTAAACTCAGATGCAAAAAGTACAAGCAGTGGCAAAGAAGGAATTTTACTTGAAAATGATAACGGAAAGCTATTAGTATCAAGGGATACAATTGAAAGCTTAACAAATGCAGTTGTAAAGAATTATGAAACAGCACAAAATGTTTTAACAAAAGTTGAATTAGATGGTGATAATAATGTTAGTGTTTTCATAACATTATTTGTATATCCAGATGCTGTAATTAAAGATTTAACAGTAAGTCTACAAAATGATGTTAAATCAACAATTAAAAAATCTTTAGACTTAGATGTAAAAGATGTTAATGTTAGAATTAAAAACATTACAGCAAAAAAAGAAGTTAAAGAATAAGGAGAATAGCTATGGAAAAATTTAAAGACTTTATTGTAAAATATAGAGGAGCAATAATAGGTGGAATTATTGCCATAGTTCTATTAATTTTAAAAATATATCAAATTTTAGTTGGCTGTTTAATAATAGTTGCAGGTGTTTTAATTGGTAACTATGTTCAACAAAATAAAGAAAAAGTTAAAGATGGAATACGTAGATTAGTAGACAGATGGTAATAGATTTGGGCTAAAGGAAAGGATAAGAAAATGAATATATCAAAAATGAGAGAATATGCTTTTATGCTAATATATGAACAAGAAATACAAAAAGATTATAGTGAAGAAAGTATTGAATTGTTCTTAGAAAATAACGAGATAGATGATAAAGATGCAAGACGTTATATAAGAAAAACAGTAAAGGGTGTAAAAGCAAATGAAGCCAAACTTGAAAAAATAATAGGAACAAAATTAAAACAAGAATGGAAAATAGATAGAATTTCTAAGATAAATTTAGCATTACTAAAACTTTCAATATATGAAATGTTATATGCTGAAGTTCCATACAAAATTGCTATAAACGAAATTATAGAACTTGCTAAAAAATATGGAGAAGATAATTCAGCAGCTTTTATAAACGGAGTTTTAGCAAATGTTGTTAAGGAGAACCTATGATATCAGTTAAACCTGTTGCAATAACAGTAAGTGAGTTAAACAAATATATTAAAAATAAAGTAGATGAAGATGAATTTTTAAACAATGTATATGTGAAGGGAGAAATTTCTAATTTCAAACATCACTATACAGGGCATATGTATTTTACATTAAAGGACGAAAGCTCTTTAATAAAATGTGTTATGTTTAAATCATCAACAGCTACTTTAAATTTTATACCAAAAGATGGAATGAAAGTATTTGTATTTGGAACATTGGCTGTTTATGAGGCAGGTGGAGTATATCAAATATATTGCAAAGCTATGCAAGAAGACCGGTGTAGGCGACTTATATAGAGAATACGAAAAGTTAAAAGCAAAACTAGAGGCAGAAGGATTATTTGATAAAGAACATAAAAAGAAAATACCTTTAATGCCAAAAACTATTGGAGTTCTTACATCACGGAACAGGAGCAGTTATTAGGGATATAATAAATGTTTCAACAAGAAGAAACCCAAATGTAAATATAAAGCTGTATCCAATACCAGTTCAAGGAAAAGGTGCAGAAACAAAAATTGTGCAAGCAATTAAGTTTATGGATGAAAACAAAATTGCAGATGTTTTGATACTAGCAAGAGGAGGGGGCTCAATAGAAGACTTATGGCCATTTAACGAAGAAATTGTTGCAAGAGCTATATATGAAGCAGAAACACCAATAATATCAGCAATAGGACATGAAACAGATTTTACAATAGCCGATTTTGTAGCAGACCTAAGAGCACCAACACCATCAGCTGCAGCAGAACTTGCACAAGCAGATGTAGCTGAAATGCAAAAAAAGCTAGAAACATATAAGCAAAGGTGTAAACAAGCACTTAGAAAAAAACTTGAAGTTATGCGTTTAAGATATGAAAAAACAATGGCATCAAAGGTGTTTACAGACCCATGCAAGAAAATAAACGAGCAATATATGTATATAGATAGTAAAGTTAAAACTTTAGAAAACTTAATACAAGGCAAATTCAAAGAAAGCAAAAACATGGCAATAAACTATATAATGAAGCTAGATGCATTAAGCCCATTAAAAACATTATCAAGAGGATACAGTGTGACAGAACATGAAGGAAAAGTTTTAAGCAGTATAAACAATATAAATCAAAATGATATAGTTCAAATAAGATTACAAGATGGAAAATTTAAGGCAGAAGTAATTGAAAAGGAGGAATATTAAATGAACAAGAAATTTTTATATGTAATAGGGTTAGTGGTTGTTATTATTTTAGGAGTATTATTTGCAAGGGTACTTAGTGGAAGCATAGATGCAAGACCAGCATCTTCAAACAAAGTAGAAAACAGTAACAAACTTACAAATAACCAAGTTAAAAACGAAACAAACAACAATACAAAAAATGAAGTTAAAAACGAATTAAATAACAACGAAAACACAAATACAACAACAAACGAACCAAAAGAAGAAACACCAAAAACAGATTTAGAAAAAGCAATAGATATTGTAAAAAAAGACTGGGGAGCAGATAATACAGTATATTTCGCACAAGATGGTCAAAAAGAAAGTGGCGAATACATAATTTGTGTAAGAGACACTGAAACAACAAGTGCCAAAGCTTGGTACACAGTAAATGTACAAACAGGAACATTTGTAAAAGAATAAAGGAGGAAACTATGAACTTTGAAGAAAATGTAGAACAATTAGAAAAAGTTGTTCAAGAATTAGAAAATGGAAATTTAAACCTAGAAGATTCAATAAAAAAATTCGAAGAAGGAATGGCAATATCTAAAAAATGCAACGAAATACTAGAAGAAGCAGAAAAGAAAATAACAGTGCTAATAAAAAAAGATGATGGAGTGGAAGAAGAAGATTTTGAATAGAGTATATTTACCACCTTTTGTGTTAATAATATCAAAAGATCTAGAGTAAATAAAAAATCGTTTGTCGAAAAATGTAAAAATTTGGCGAACGATTTTTTTGTTTTTTTCATAATCAATATTGAAAATATTGTCAATTTATGATATTAATATATTATTAAATCAATGTGAAGTTTCTAATTCACTTGAATATTTTAGATCAAAAGAGTTTTATTCTTTTATTAATTCAAAAAGAGGTACCAAAACAATTGCAATATATAGGAAAATTAGATGTGTCAAAGTTGAAAGGCTATAAGGAACATGTTAGAAGTAAGGAACTTGTCTTAACATTTGAGAGAAAAATGCATATAAAAGAGCATCATATGAATGACTATGTGGAGATTATCAAAAATTTAGAAGAAACTATTTTAAACCCTGATGAAATTTTAGAAGATTTGAAAAACGATAATACAGTGATGTTTATTAGAAAGATATCGAAAAATAGTCTTAATGTTATAATAAAACTGAGTATTAAAGAAGATGAAAGACATCCATATAATTCGATTATGACGGCATGGATAATAAGAGAGAAAAATTTACAAAAATTAAAAGAAAAAAATAAAAGTATTTACAAAAATGAATAAATACTGTATAATTATAGTATATTAATATTGATATTTGAAGTAGAGATTGTGCTGCTACACACCTATTAATAGGTCAAAAGAAATGCAGGAAAGGGCACACCTGCCAAATATCCGAGATTAAGGCTATAGCCATTCTATAGTCTTAATTTTTTTTGAAACGTATATTTACCACCTTTTGTGTTAATAATATCAACAGAAATCGTTTGTCGAAAAATGTAAAAATTTGACGAACGATTTTTGTTGCAAATTAGCGGTTTGTGTGATATATTATTCACATATTAATCTTGACCAAAATTCTTAAAGGTCAAAAATGGATTTTAAATTAATTCTTTATTTTCTAAAAGATTTATGTCTTAACAAATCCAAAATAAGATTAAAATTTAATTTTAAGAATGGGTTTACTCCATAATAAGCCCATTTGGAAAGGAACAGTATGAAAGAAAAACAAAGTTTGCTAGCTCAGGGAAAACTTTTGGAACCTAAGCTAGATGTGGTATTTCACGCACTTTTTAGAGAAGATAACAAAGAGTTATTAGGTGCATTAACGTCAGATATTTTAAGAGAGGAGGTAAAGATTAAAACAACAGATAAGAGTAGATATGTAGATATAGAAGAAGCAGATGATAAGCTAGGCATAATGGATTTAAGAGCAGAGCTAGAAAATCGGAGCACATTGTATAATAGAAATACAATTAAAGCATTGTGAAAATGAACCAGAAAGAATACTATACTACTGGGCAGATGCATATTCAAGACAAATAAAAAGAGGAGATAGATTTGGAAAACTCCAAAAAACAATAAGTATAGCAATATTAGACCACGAATTAGAAGAATTAAGAGGGATGGAGGAAATAGGAGTAAAATGGCAAATAAGAGATGAAATAACAGGAAAGAGAATATTGACAGATAGACTAGAATTAATTATAATAGAATTGCCGAAGGCAAGAAGGATGTATAAAATAGAGCCGAATAATGCCATATGCCAATGGATGTTATTTTTAGATAACCCAAACCAGAAGGAGGTTGTTCAAATTATGAAAGAAAATAAGGATATAAATAAAGCTATAGATGAATTAGAACAAGTAAGTGGAAATGAAAAACTTAGAAGAATAGCAGAACTAAAAGAAAAGTACATAAGAGATGAACAAGCCTCAATAGAGTATGCACAAAATGAGGGATATAGACAAGGAGAAAAAAAAGGAATGGCAGAAGGTGAAGCCAAAGGTGAAAAGAATAAAAGTATAGAAATAGCAAAAAATATGCTAAAAGAAAATGTGGAGAAAAAACTTATTAGCAAGGTAACTGGTTTAAGCCTAGAAGAAATTAAAAACTTAAAATAGAAATATCACAAACGTATATTTACCACCTTTTGTGTTAATAATATCAAAAGGTGGTAAATTTTATGTTTAAAAGAAAAATTATTCCAATTGTTTTATTAATCATAGCAATATCTTCATTCGTTATATACAATGTATATTTAAGGGAAGATACAAATAATGTAGAAGCACTATCTAAGTATGGTTCTAGAGGAGATGAAGTTAGACAGATTCAGACTAAACTTAAGAGATGGGGGTATTATTCTGGCTCTGTTGATGGCATTTACGGTTCTCAAACTTTATCTGCTGTAAAGTGGTTTCAGTCTAAAAATGGGTTAAGTGTTGATGGAATTGCTGGACCTAAGACTCTTGCAGCAATGGGAATTACAAGTTCTAACAATACAGGTGGTACTGCTTCAAATTCGGATTTGAATTTACTTGCACATTTAGTATATTCAGAAGCAAGAGGAGAGCCTTATTCTGGCCAAGTAGCTGTTGCTTCAGTTGTGCTAAATAGAGTTAAGAGCTCATCTTTTCCAAACACAGTAGCAGGAGTAATTTACGAAAGAGGAGCTTTTTCGGTTGTAGCAGATGGTCAAATTAACTTAACTCCTAATCAAACAGCCATATCTGCAGCACGAGATGCCCTAAATGGTTGGGACCCAACTTATGGAGCAATTTACTATTTCAATCCAAATACTGCAACAAATGGGTGGATATGGTCAAGACCTGTAACTGTTGTAATAGGAAATCATAGATTTTGCAAATAATTATTGAAATTTTTACAAAAGTGTAATATAATTGTAACATATTTGTAATAAAAGGCGAAAGGGTAGATAGTAATGTTTGGATTTGGACAAGATATAGGAATTGATTTAGGAACAGCAACTGTAATTGCATATGTAAAAGGTAAAGGAATTGTATTAAGAGAACCATCAGTAGTAGCAGTAAATAGCCAGACAGGAGATGTTTTAGCAGTAGGAGCAGAGGCAAGAAGAATGCTTGGTAGAACACCAGGAAACATAGTTGCAACAAGACCATTAAAAGATGGTGTAATTTCAAATTATACAGTTACTGAAAAAATGCTTAAGCACTTTATTACAAGAGCATGTGGAAAATCAATCTTTTCACCAAGAATTATGATTTGTATACCTTCACAAGTTACAGAAGTAGAGAAAAAAGCTGTAATAGATGCAGCAACAACAGCAGGTGCAAGAAGGGTGTATTTAATAGAAGAACCAATAGCTGCAGCAATAGGTGCAGGAATAGATATATCAAAAGCCTGTGGTAATATGGTTGTAGATATTGGAGGAGGAACAGCTGATATTGCAGTAATATCACTAGGTGGCTCAGTTGTAAGCACTTCAATTAAAGTTGCAGGAGATAAGTTCGATGAAGCAATTGTAAAATATATAAAAAGAAAACATAACATGATGATAGGGGAAAGAACTGCAGAAGATTTAAAAGTAAATATCCGGATGTGTATACCCAAAAATTCAAGATCTAAAAATGGAAGTTAAAGGAAGAGATTTAATGACAGGACTTCCAAAAATGGCTGAAATATATTCAAGCGAAATGATGGAAGCACTTTCAGAACCAGCAATGGCAATAGTTGAGGCTGTGCATTCTGTGCTAGAAAGAACCCCACCAGAGCTTGCAGCAGATATAATAGATAGAGGAATTTATATGACAGGTGGAGGTTGCTTAGTAGATGGACTAGATAAACTACTACAAGAAGAGACCGGTATAAATGTAATGATTGCAGAAGACGCAGTATCTTGTGTTGCATTAGGAACAGGAAAGGCATTAGATAACTTAGATACGCTAGATGGCAGAGCAAGGAAGTAAAAAATGTCGAAGCAACAAAGAACAAAGTAGAGGAGCTATCCTCTACGGTGGTGGTAACAGCAATGTTACCACCATTTTTTTGACTTTTTTTTGCATTTGTGGTAAAATTATACATAAGAAGGAGGGGGTTTTATGAATAAACTAAGTAAAATTCTTTTAGTTATAATTATATTATTAGTAATCGCACTTGGAATTGCAATATACTCATCACATAAAAATTTACAAAAAGTTTTAGAAAGCAATAAAGAAATTCTTCAAATTGTTGAAGCTGTGAATAAAGCAGGTTATTCAATAAGTAATGCAGAAGATGGTTCATCTTGTTATCTTGTAAAAACAGAACCAGAAATGCCAGGAGAGGTATAGATATAAAAATACAAGGCTAAGATTTTTCTTAGCCTATTTTTTATTTTACTTCTTTGCTATTTTCATAATATTTTTTTAACTTCTCATAAACTAAATAGTTTATAGTTCCAGCAGGGTAGGTGCCAGATTTTGTTTGTTTTCCTGCAGGTACACCTGTTAGTATTTCAATTCCTTCATCAATTGTAGAAACAGCATAAATGTGGAATTTGCCTTGTTTTACACTTTCTATAACATTATCTGATAAATGCAAATTACGTACATTTTGAATTGGAATTATAACACCTTGCTCGCCAGTTAATCCACGGTTTTTACATATTGCGTAGAAACCTTCAATTTTTTCATTGACTCCACCAATTGGTTGAATTATTCCTTTTTGGTTAACAGAACCTGTTACTGCAATGGCTTGGTTTATAGGCATTCCTGAAAGGCTTGATAGAATTGCATAACATTCTGTGCTTGAAGCACTATCGCCATCAACACCGTTATATAATTGTTCAAAACATAAACTTGCTGTAAGTGATAGAGGAAAGTCTTGTGCGAATTTTTCTCCAAAGTATCCTCTAAGTATTAATATACCTTTTGAATGTGAAGAACCAGACATTTCAGTTTCTCTTTCAATATTTATAACCCCAGCTTTTCCCATAAATGTATTTGCAGTTATTTTTGTAGGCTTTCCAAATGAATAGTCGCCTATTGTTAAAACAGTTAAACCATTAATTTCGCCAACTTTATATCCTTCTGTATCAATAAGAAGAGAGTTTTCCTCAATAAGCTCAGTATATTTTTGGTCATATTTTTTTACTCTTTCAACACGTTTATCTAAAGCTTTTTGAACATAATCAACAGTAACAATTTTCTTTCTTGAAAGTTTTGCCCAAGTTGATGCTTCTGAAACAATTTCTCCAATTTCATTAAAGTGTGTAGAAAGTTTTTCCTTATCATCAGATAATCTAGAAGCAAATTCTACAACTTTAGCCATTGCTCCTTTATCTAGTGGTAGGCAACCTTCTTTTTCACAATAACTGTGAACAAATTTAGCGAGTTTAAGCATTGTATCATCAGTTCTTGGAGCAGATTCTTCAAATTCAACTTTTATTTTAAATAGTTTTCTAAAATCTGGATCTAAAGATAAAAGTGTATGGTAAATATTGGCATCACCTATTAAAATTACCTTTAAGTTAAGTGGAATAGGTTCTGGTTTTAGGGAAATCATTACTAAACTAGAACGTTGTTCCATATTATTATCTATAGAGGCTTCTTTTATAGATAGAGCTTTTTTCAAAGCATCATAGCAAGGCTGATTTGTAAGCAAATCTTGTGCTTGTAAAATTAAGTAACCACCATTAGCTTTATGAAGTGTCCCAGACTTAAGCATTGTGTAGTCGGTTCTAAGCATTCCATATTGATTTTCATATTCAAGTTTTCCGAATATATTTTGATAAGAATAATTTGAGTCCATAATTACTGGGCTTCCTTGAGTATTGCTGTTATCAACAAATAGATTTACCCTATAATTTAGCCATGGCTTAATCACCTCAGGCTTTGGAGCTTGTGGAGTAGGGGGTGTTGCAATTTCCTCAGCTATGAAATGCTCTATGTTTTTTAATATATCTTTTTTTACATTATCTAAAAATGTTGTTATTTTAGTATTCTTTTTGTAATTTGCTCTAATTGGGTTGATATAAGCATTTATAGTAAGTAGAGCAATATTAGATTGCCACTCATCAATTTTTTTCTCAGATTCTTTCTCAATTAATTTTAATTGACCAATAACTTGCATAATTTGTTCTTGAACAATTGGAGATTTTTCTTCATATCTGCTTTTTATTGCGTCATCTAATTTATCAAATTCAGCTTCATCAAGTGTTTTTCCTTCAAAAACAGGAAGCATGTATATTCCATTTGGTGCAGCTTTTACTTGAAAGTTGTTTTTTAATGTTTCCTTATTTAGGTTATCAAGTAATCTTTCACGTTTTTCTTCATATTTTTGTTTTATTAATTTTTTCTCTTTTTCAAAATCTTCATTGTTAAATGTTCTTTTTAAATATTTTTTAACGTCTTCAATAAGAGCATCCATATTTTGTGCAAATACTTTTCCTTCGCCAGCAGGAAGAGATACAGCGATTGGTTCATTTGGATTATCAAAATTATAGATATAACACCAGTCATCAGGTGTTTTTTGTTTTGAGGCTAATTCAGAAACATATTCTTTTGTATACATTGTTTTACCTACACCAGCAGGACCTTCAACATATAAGTTATAGCCTTTAGAATTAATACTTAAGCCAAATTGCAAAGCTGCAACAGCTCTTTCTTGACCATAAACTAGTCCAACATTATCAAGTTCTTCTGTAGTTTCAAATTCAAATACGTCAGGATTACATATTTTTTTTAAGTCCTTATAAGTTAATTCATTTCTTTTCATTGGTATATCTCCTTTTAATTTTAATCTATTAAAAATATAATGTCATAATATATGCATCTTCTATGCCATCATAATATTTTTTCCTTATTCCTAAGTTTTTAAAACCATATTTTAAATATAGCTTTTGAGCTATTTCATTTTTTGTATTAACCTCTAGTGTAAGAGAGGTTTTTGGTTTTGCAAGTTCTATAAGTTTTTCAAGCAAAAGGCTTCCAATACCTTTGTTTCTATAGCTTTTTCGAACCACAATATTTGTAATATGTGCATCATCAACTGAATACCATATTCCTGCAAAACCAACAATTTCGCCATTTTCTTTTGCAACAATGTATTTTGAACTTACATTTTGAAGCTCAGATTTTAAATTTTGTGGTTTCCAAAAATCATCAAATTCTAAATTGTATATTGGTTCAATTTCTTGAAAATCACCTAAATTCATGTATGATATTTCCATATTTATTTGTTTTTGTTCCTTTCTGCTTGAGAAGGACGTAAATACATAACAGCAAGATTATCACTATCAGTATATATTCCTTGCTTGAACTTTTTATAACCTGCAAGTCCAATGTTTTTGCTATAAATAGTATTATCAAATTTATTTGAAATATTTAAAAGTTTAGCGCCATCGCCAACATAGGTAATGTTTGGATAATTTTTAAAAACTTCAACTAAATTGTTAATATCATCTGCAAAATATTCAGAAACTAAGTTGTGATTTTTATCGAAAATAGCAGAGTATACTTGATTATTTCTTGCATCTAAAATAGAGCAAATGTAATCAAAACCTTCCACATTATAAGCTAAGCCTTCTAAAGAAGAAACTCCAACAACTGGAATCTTTTTTACTTCTGCTAAAGCTTTAACTGTTGCAACACCAATTCTAATACCTGTAAAAGAACCAGGGCCAATGTCGCATGCAATTAAACCAACATCTGAAAGTGAAAACCCTGTTTCTTCAAACAATTCTTGAATAAGAGGCATAAGCTTTTCAGAATGAGTTTTAGTATCGCAAATATTTAGTTCTTTAATTAATTTATCATCTTCAAGTAGGCAAACAGAAGCATTACTACTTGATGTTGAAACTGCTAAAATCTTCATGAATTTTGTCCTTCCTTATCTATATTTTCTATAGTTAAATATCTAATATTCTCATTTTCACTATCTTTTGAAATGTTTATTTTTATATATTTACTTAAAATAGGCTCAATTAACTCGCCCCATTCAATTAAGCAAATACCATTATCGAAATAATCGGTTCCACCAATTGCATAGAATTCATCTAAATCTTCTAACCTGTAAACGTCGAAATGATAAATATTAATATCATTTTTTGAATATTCATTAACAATAGTAAAAGTAGGGCTAGAGATCTCGTCTTCTAAGCCAAAATAGCTCAAAAAACCTTCTGTAAATTTAGTTTTTCCACTACCTAAATCACCAGTTAAAATTACAATATCTTTTTTATTCAATTTAGAGGCTAAATTAAACCCAATAGCCTTAGTTTCGTCTTCATTATTTGATATAAATTTAAGCATAATTCATCACTAGTATATTGTATATTAAAGAAGTGAATTTGTAAAGAAAAAATGCAAAAATTTAAAAGTTTTTTTGAAACAAACTCTTTTCTTTTTGTCAACCTATTTACAAATACCAATTTTTAGTATATAATATTTAGGAAAAATTAGAAGGAGAGGACGTTTATGGAAGAAGTATTAGACGAAAACCATTTAATAGCAATTAGAAAAGAAAAGTTAAAGGAATTGCAAGCACAAGGGAAAGACCCTTTTCAAGTAACAAAATATAATAGAACACATTTAAGCCAAGAAATAAAAGATAATTATGA
>USEM01000011.1 GCA_900553695.1 uncultured Clostridium sp.
CCATAAGAGATGAAATGAATATAAGATATTCTGGGTATATTGATGGAAAAGCAGAAGGAAAAAATGAGAGAAACATAGAAATAGCAAAAAATATGCTAAAAGAAAATATCGATATAGAACTTATTAGTAAAGTAACAGGCTTAAATCCAGAAGAAATAGAAAAACTAAAATAACGGTAGAAATATATTAAATATATATTACAAATTGCAAAAATATATTGCAATTTGTATTTTTATTTTCTTGACATTTAAGCCATTTTGGTTCATAATATTTATTGTATTTTTGAAATTAGGAGATAATTGTTTTATGTTAGAACTAAAAAATATAACTAAAGTGTATGGAACTTCAAACGAGGAAGTTAAAGCCTTGAAAGGAGTTAGTATAAAATTTAGAGAGTCTGAATTTGTTTCTATTTTAGGACAAAGTGGTTGCCGGAAAAACTACTTTGCTTAACATTATTGGTGGACTTGATAGATATACAAGTGGAGATTTAATTATAAATGGTAAATCAACAAAGCATTTTAAAGACAGAGATTGGGATGCATATAGAAACTATAAAGTTGGTTTTGTATTCCAAAGCTATAATTTAATTGGTCACCAAACTGTTCTTTCCAATGTTGAGCTTGCTCTAACTATAGGTGGTATTCCTAAAAAGGAAAGAAGAGAACGTGCTATTAAGGCATTGGAAGAAGTTGGCTTAAAAGACCAAATACATAAAAAGCCAAATCAGTTATCTGGAGGGCAGATGCAAAGGGTTGCTATTGCAAGAGCTTTAGTAAATAACCCAGACATTATTTTAGCAGATGAGCCAACAGGTGCATTAGATACTAAAACAAGTATTCAAGTAATGGAAATTTTAAAGAAGATTTCCAAAGATAAATTAATAATAATGGTAACACATAACCCAGAACTTGCAGAGAAATATTCAAGTAGAATTATTAGAATACTAGATGGAGTTATTACAGAAGATTCCAACTCCATAAAGGAAAATGAGGAGATTAAGCCAAAAGAAACAAATAAAATTGGAAAAACATCAATGAAATTTTGGACTGCTTTTAGGCTAAGTTTAAACAATCTTCTAACTAAAAAAGGAAGAACAATATTAGTAGCTTTTGCAGGTTCAATTGGCATAATTGGAATTGCCTTAATACTTGCAGTTTCAAATGGTTTCCAAAACTATGTAGACCATATTCAAGAGGATACTTTAACTTCATATCCATTATCTATAATGCAACAATCAACAGATATTGCAGGCACTTTGCTTTCTTTAAGAAGTGGAGAAGGAGATAATGGTAACACATCTGGAGTAAAGGAAGAACAATATATTTCAAACATGCTATCTAGTTTAAGTACAAACGATTTAAAAAGCTTTAAGAGATACTTAGAGAGCAATTATAGTGAAGTGAAAAACGATATATCTAATGTTAAATATTCATACAGTATTGACCCACTTATATACGCTAAAGATGCAACAGGGGAAATTGCAAAACTAAACCCAAGCAATATCTTTAACTCTATATATGGAAATTCAAATGTATTAAGCTCTTACTCATCATTTGCTTCTGTATTTACTCAAATGATTGATGATAAAGAAGCTTTAAATGCATCATACGACGTGCTTGCAGGCCGTTGGCCAGAAAATTATGATGAAATGGTAATTGTATTATCAGAACCAAATACAATTTCAGATTTACTTGTATATTCACTAGGTTTAAGAGATACAAAGGAATTAACAGATATGATAACAAAAGCCATGAGTGGTGAAACAATAGATGTTAAAAACGAGCCAATGACTTTATCATATGAAGACTTAATGAATATAAATCTTAAACTAATAAGACCAACAGACCTTTACAAATTTAATGATAAATATGATGTTTATGAAGATATGAGCGAAAATGAAGAATATCTAGAAAAAACATTTGATGAAGCAATTAACCTAAAAATAGTAGGTGTGGTATCTGCAAAACCAGGAGTTACAACAATGGCACTAAACCCAGGTGTTGCATACACAAGCAAATTAATAGACTATATAATAGATTACTCAGCAAATACAGATATTGTAAAAAAACAGCTTGCAGACGATACAATAGATGTATTTTCTGGTTCAAAATTTGATAGCAAAACAAATAATTTTGACCTAAACTTTGAAGATTTAGTTGAAATAGATAAGCAAAAACTACAAAGTGCATTTAATATAAACATAGATACAAATAAAATTCAAAATCAAACAGCAGGCTATATGAATGAGATTTCAAATGCAATAACTACAAACACAGAGCCTGCAAAAAAGGCATTTACTGATGGACTTGAGAATTTAGCTAATGGTCTATTTAATAATATAACAGATAAAATAGCCTTAAATGATATTGAAAGTACTGTATCTGGTTATTTATCTAAAGATGAACCAACAAAAATTGTAGCAAACCTTGAAGCAAATTATGTAATACCAGCAGAAACTTTTAAAACAACATATTCAGGACTATTAAAAGGACTTTTGCAAATATATATAAACTCATATTATGCAACAGATCCATCGCTTACAGAAAACATTGAGAACCCAGTTGCCATAGTTTATAAAGAGATAGCTTCACAAGTTATTACAACATATATGGAAAATATTGCAATACAAGGAACTGCAGAAACAATGGCAAAAACTATGACAGAAGCTGTTATGAAAAAAACAATTTTAACAAAGGTTGGAGAAATAACAAGATCTTTAAGTAGCAGTATAGCATCTTCATTTAATGTTGACCAAGACAAAATATCAAGTGCATTTAAGCTTAAAATTACAGAAGATGAAATTACAAGAATTGTAAGTGCAATGATGAATAAAACAGAAACAACAGCAAAATCAAACCTAATATCACTTGGCTACCAAGATAAAGAAGAACCAACATATATTTCTTTTTATTTTAACAGTTTTGAAGGGAAAGAACACTTTGAAGAGTTTATAAATTCATATAATGAAAAAGTAAAGGCAAATGGGGAAGATGAAAAGGAAATAAAATACACAGATACAACAGGAATTCTTATGAGTTCTGTAAAAACAATTGTAAACGCTGTAACTTATGTATTAATTGCATTTGTATCAATTTCTTTAGTAGTATCTTCAATTATGATAGGAATAATAACATACATTTCTGTATATGAAAGAACAAAGGAAATAGGAATTTTAAGAGCAATAGGTGCATCTAAACATAACATATCTTCAATATTTAATGCAGAAACATTTATAATAGGCTTATTATCAGGGCTATTTGGAATAGGAATAACATACTCATTAATACCAATAATAAACTCTGTATTGCATCATTTTACAGGCAATATTCCACTAAATGCAACCCTAACTTTAGGCAATGCAACAGTTCTAATAGTACTAAGTATTATCCTTACACTAATTGGTGGACTAATACCTGCAAAAGCAGCTTCAAAACGCGACCCTGTAATTGCACTTAGAACGGAATAGAAGAATTTTTGCAAAACACTACACAAATTAAGAAAAATGTGGTAAAATAGTAGTGTTGTAAATATGAAATTAAATTATATATAATTTTTAAAAGGAGGAAAACATATGTCAGGACATAGCAAATGGCACAATATTCAAGCTAAAAAAGGTAAAGCAGATGCAGCAAGAGGAAAGGTTTTTACAAAACTTGGAAGAGAATTATTAATGGCTGTTAAACAAGGGGGACCAGATCCAGTTGGAAACTCTAAGTTAAAAGATGTTATTGCAAAATGTAAAGCAAACAACATGCCAAACGATACAATAAACAATGCTATAAAAAAAGCAGCAGGAGCAGGAAACAGCGAAAACTACGAAGAAATTACATACGAAGGATATGGACCAAATGGTGTAGCAATTATTGTAAATGCTTCAACAGATAATAAAAACAGAACAGCTGCTGATGTAAGACACGTTTTTGATAAATTCGGTGGAAATCTTGGAACATCTGGATGTGTATCATACATGTTCGAGAAAAAAGGTGTAATTGTAATAGAAAAAGCAGAATGCAAACTAGGCGAAGATGACCTAATGATGTTAGCATTAGAAAACGGTGCAGAAAACATGGAAGTAGAAGACGAAGTATATGAAATAACATCAGCACCAGAAGAATTTTCTAAATTAAGCCAAGCTCTAGAAGAAAATGGAATAAGCTTCTTAGAAGCAGATGTAAAAATGGTACCAAACAACTACATTTCATTAGATGAAAATGGAGTAAGAAAAATGGAATTAATATTAGAAAAACTAGATGAATTAGATGATGTAATTGATGTATATCATAACTGGGATGAGTAGAAAAATTAATGGAAAACAGTTTATTGTTTTCCATTTTTCTTTTATATGATACTATTTATAATTATATAAAAAAGTCCGCCAAATCTCGTCGGAGCTTTTATATTTATTTAAAATCGAACCCACGCTGGAGACGCCTAAAGAAGTGTTTCGGGGGTCTTCGATTTTCTCTAAATATAAAACTCCTGCGTTTGGCTACTTATACTACTAAATCATTATTTATTTAAATAATAGCAACTATACAACAATCAATTTTTTCGTGTAATCTAAATTAGCATCAGGATTTTTCTTAAACTCTTGTGTATATATATTTGTTGCTAAGATATCTTTATCAAGCATAGACTTTAAAATCTTATTATTACTTGAGTCCATGAATTGTTTTACAGAAGTAATAACATTTAACTTTTTATTCTTAGAAAGCTCTGATAATAAAAGTTTTCCATTATCACTTAGTCCCAAAACCCTTATATAAGGAACTGTTTTTAAAGAATTAGTATAGTCTTGTTTAGTAATTCCTAAAAGAGCATAAAGGAAAATTCTGTTAATTCTAGTTAATGTATAGCGTTTAGATTTTATCATAAACATTAAAGCTTCTAGGTTATTACAGCAATTTGCAGCATCTTTAATTTTATATTCTAAACCTTCAGAAACATCTGGAAGATTAGCAATTTCTTCTATGGACATATATCTTAATTTATAAATAATTTGCTTTTCAAATTGTGAAATATCTAAAACAAATCTTCCGATTTCCTAGTTCTTCTTTTAAAATTGAATATGATTGTTTTGGCATTAGATTTTTAACAGATTTCTTTTGCAAAAGCATTTCTCTTATAGCAGTAGCACTTGCAATATTATTAGCAGTGGCAACACTATTGTATTCTGTACCAATTCTTTTTATGGTTAATGCATCAATTTTATTGCCTGTTTTGATTATTTGTTTTAAATATTCTAAACCTAATATATTATTTGAACCAGATAAAATATTAGCAGAATTTCTAATATCATTTATATATAAAAGCATTGCATTTTCACGAGCTTTAGGAAAAGATAAACCTTTTGAAAGCTCATGGTTAAGCATTGTAACATATTCAGAAGGTTCTTTAACAAGTATTGTAGCAAATTTATTTAGTGTATTTATATCTCCACATTCACTACCAAATGAAAGAGTAGTTTGCATGTTTAAACTATTTAATATTTTTATACTACCAGAAGCAAAGTTTTCGGCACTTGAGATACTATAAATAGTTGGAAGCTCTATAACCATATCTACGCCAGCCATAAGAGCCATTTCAGCTCTTGCCCATTTGCTAATTAATGCTGTATTACCGGCGCTCCACAAAGTTTCCGCTCATTATACAAACAACATAATCAGGGTTAACAGTTTTAATAGATTTATTTAATTGATACAAATGACCATTGTGAAATGGGTTGTATTCACAAATAATTGCTAAAACTTTGCTCATTAATTTCTCCTTATATATTGATTTTTTTACTACATTATTGATATAATATCACAAGATTAGAAAAATTACAAATATTATTGGAGGAAATATGGAAAAGGTTGTAATATATACAGATGGAGCTTGCTCAGGAAACCCAGGACCACGGTGGTTGGGGAAGTATATTAATGTATAAAGACACGAAAAAAGAAATAAGTCGGATATATGCCAAACACAACAAATAACATAATGGAAATAACAGCAGTAATTGAAGGTTTAAAACTTCTTAAATATGAATGTGAAGTTAAAGTATATAGCGATAGTGCATATGTTGTAAACGCATTCAATAATCACTGGATAGAAGGCTGGATAAAGAAGAACTGGGTAAATTCAAATAAAGAGCCTGTTAAAAATAAAGAATTATGGCAAGAACTATACTCACTTACAAAAACACATAAAGTGAAATTTATAAAAGTAAAAGGACATAGCGACAATGAATATAACAATAGGTGTGATGAACTAGCACGCCTTGCAATTAAAAATAATAATTAGAAAAGAGGAAGAAAAAAATGTACGAAGTATTCGCAGATTTACATATACACATAGGAAGAAGTGAAAGTAATAAACCAATTAAAATAACAGCAGCAAGGTCTTTAAACTTTGCAAACATAGCAAAAGAATGTGCTGAAAGAAAAGGAATTAACATAGCAGGAATAATAGACTCAGCCTCACCTTATGTAATAGAAGATATAGAAAACTTTCTAAAAACAGGTGAAGCATATGAAATAAAAGATGGAGGAATTATATATAAAGATAAAGTTTGTATAATACTTCGGAAGCGAAATTGAAACATCAGAAAAAGGCTTAAACGGACATGCAGGAAGTGCACATAATATATGTTTCTTCCCATATTTGAAAGATATAAAAGGCTTTTCAAATGAAATGAGCCACCATATTAAAAACATAACACTAAGTTCACAAAGAGCAGATATTTCAGCATATGATTTGATTGACATTGTAGAAAAATATAATGGTATATTAATACCAGCACACTGTTTTACACCACACAAAAGCTTTTATGGAAATTGCACAGATAGATTAGAGAAAATCTTTAAAGAAAAGTTTGATAGAGTGCCTGCAATAGAGCTTGGTTTAAGCGCAGATACAAATTTAGCAGATAACATATCTGAGCTCGAAACTAAAACATTTTTAACAAATTCAGATGCACACTCACTTCCTAAAATAGCAAGGGAATATAACAAAATATTAGTTGAAGATATAAGCTTTAAAGAACTTTTGAAAGCACTAAAAAATGAAGACGGAAGAAGAATTGTAACAAACTATGGGTTAGATCCAAAGCTTGGAAAGTACCATAGAACATATTGTGAGGTTTGTGAAAAGAACATTCCAGGACCTGCACCTGTTACAAAATGCGACACATGTGATAGTAGAAATATAACAATGGGTGTGTATGATAGAATTCAAATTATAAAAGATAAAAAGGAAAGCAAAAGCCCTGCAAACAGACCCGAATATGTATACCAAATACCACTTTCATTTATACCAGGGCTTCGGAAGCAAAACTATTGAAAAAATGCTAAACCACTTCGAAACAGAAATGAACATTTTGCACAAACTATCTTTTGATGACTTAGAAGCAGTTGTTGGAGAGAAAAATGCTAGAAATATTATAAATGCAAGAGAAGGCAAAATGAAAGTGCAAGAAGGTGGCGGAGGAATTTACGGAAAAATAGGAGCTGAATAGAAATTGAAAAAATTGTTAATTACAGAAAAGCCATCTGTTGCAATGGAATTTGCAAAAGTTCTAAAACTTGGAGAAAACAGAAGGAATGGTTACATAGAAAATGAAGAATGGATAATTACGTGGTGTGTAGGTCATTTAGTTACAATGTCATACCCAGAGGTGTATGATGAAAAGCTTAAATTCTGGCGTTTAGACACATTACCATTTATTCCAGAAGAATTCAAATACGAAATTATACCAGCTGTTGCAAAACAATTTGAAATTGTAAAAGGACTTTTGCAAAGAGAAGATGTTGGCGAAATATATAATGCTCGGCGACTCTGGACGAGAAGGAGAATATATACAAAGACTAGTTTTTATGATGGCAAAACCAAACCCAAAAGCTAAAATGAAAAGAGTTTGGATAGATTCACAAACAGAAGAAGAAATAAGAAGAGGAATTAACGAGGCAAAAGACTTATCAGAATACGATAGCTTATCAAACTCCGCATTTCTAAGAGCGAAAGAAGACTACTTAATTGGTATAAACTTTTCAAGACTTCTTTCTATAATCTTTGGAAGAAAACTTGCCCAATCAATAAATGAAGAAAAAGCTTCAATTTCAATAGGTAGAGTTATGACATGTGTTTTGGGTATGATTGTTTCAAGAGAACGTGAAATACGTAACTTTGTAAAAACCAAATATTACAAGCTAAACAGTAGTTTCGAAAACTTTACAGCAGAATGGAAGGTAAACCCAAAATCAAGCGTTTTTGAATCTCCAAAATTATATAACGAAACTGGTTTTAAAAAAGAAGAAGATGCAAAAGCATTAATAGATAACTTACAAGGCAAAAAGGCTGTTATAACTGAACTTAAAAAATCAAAACAAAAAGAAAATGCCCCACTTCTATTTAACTTAGCGGAAATACAAAATGAATGTACAAAAAGATTTAAAATTAAACCAGATGAGACACTAGAAGTAATACAAAACTTGTATGAAAAAAAGCTTGTAACATACCCAAGAACTGATGCAAGGGTTCTTTCAACAGCAGTTGCAAAAGAAATATCAAAGAACCTAAATGGTCTTGCTAAAGGGCTAAAACAAGATGAGGAAATTAATGGATATATTACAAAAATGGTAAATGAAAAATATCCAACGAATAACTTAGCGAAAACAAAGTATGTTAATGATAGCAAAATAACAGATCACTATGCAATAATTCCAACAGGACAAGGCTTCGAAAATTATGCAAAATTGCCAGACTTACATAAGGAAGTGTATAGAGTAATAGTAAAACGTTTTCTAGCAATCTTTTATCCACCTGCTGAATTTAACAAAATAAATGTAACAATCAATATAGAAAACGAAACATTTTATGCAACAGAAAAAGTCTGTATAAAAACTGGATACTTAGAGGTTTTAAAACAAAAAGAAAATAACCAAGAAGCGAATGAAAACCTAAAAGATCTAAAAAAAGGACAAGAACTAGAAGTAAAAGAGATAACAACAAAAGAAGCAGAAACAACACCACCTACAAGATACAACTCAGGTTCACTAATTCTAGCCATGGAAAATGCAGGAAAACTCATAGAAGATGAGGCACTAAGAGAACAAATAAAAGGGGCAGGAATAGGCACAAGTGCAACAAGAGGAGAAATAATCAAAAAACTTGAAAAAATAAAACACATAGAAATAAACCCGAAAACACAAATAGTTACACCAACAGTTAAGGGAGAAGCAATATATGATGTAGTAGAAAAATCAATGCCAGACATGCTAAACCCAAAACTTACAGCAAGCTGGGAAAAAGGATTAGACATGGTTGCAAAAAAGGAAATAGAACCAGAAGAATTCATGCAAAAACTTGAGAAGTATATAAAATCAAAATTTGAAAAATTTATATATAGATAGACTAAAATTTAATATAAAGGGAAAAATATTGCCATGGAGGAAACTTTATGGCAATTAAAATTTGTATAGATGAATTGGAAGTTGAGAATTTTGAGATTAATAAAGCAGATATAATAATAAAGTTTGGAATACTAAAGTTCAAGTTAAACAAGGAAAAACTAAAAAAGATAATTAGCAACAACAAAAGTAAAATAAAATTAGAAGTAAATGATTTTAAAGAGATTATTAAAAAAATAGAAATTCCCAAACTTAACATTAATGCTAAGTTTGGCACAGGAGAACCTAATTCCACAGCATTTTTTGTAGCAATTGTATCAAGTATTATAGGAATTGCTCTTGCAAGAAAAATTGAAAACCCAAGATACACAATAGAACCTGTATATGGAGATATGAATTATATATTCTTATCCATTAATTGTATATTTGAAATAAAATTGGTACATATTATCAATATATTTATTAAGCTAAAAAGAAAGGAGTACCAAAAATATGGAAGAACACCCAATAGAAGGTCTTATGTTGGCAGCAATGGATAGTATAAGAGACATGATAGAGGTAGACACAATAATTGGAGATACAATTCAAGTACAGGAAAATGTAAACATAATACCAATTTCAAAAGTAAGTTTTGGCTTTGCAGCAGGAGGCAGTGAATTTAAAGGAGAATCTATAGAAGATTATAAAAGAAGAGAGGACGAGGAAAACATTTCATACAGAAATCCATTTGGTGGTGGAAGCGGAGCAGGTGTATCAATAAAACCAGTAGCATTTTTAGTTGTGCAAGGAGAAAACGTAAAACTACTACCAGTAGAGCATAATTGCACAATAGATAGAATAATAGATTATATGCCAGAACTTTGTGAAAAGGCCGAAAAGCTAATGGATAAACTAATAAAAAAAGATGAAAACAAAGAAGAAGTAAAAATACAAAAACCAAAAATAAAAAAAGTTGGAATAGATTATAAATATGATTATAAACAGCCAGAAGAGAATAGCAAAGATTAACATAAAAATGGAAAGAAAATATATTTCTTTCCATTTTTATGTTATTTATTTCCAGAAAACATTGACTTTTGACGAAAAAAATTATACAATATAATAGTTAGAAAATACATAAAAATGCAAGGAGGAAAGATGTTATGGGAGAAGTAATAGTTATAACATCAGGAAAAGGTGGAGTTGGTAAAACTACTACTACTGCAAACCTTGGTTCTAGTCTAGCAGAAGAAGGAAAAAAAGTTGTGCTAGTTGATACAGATATTGGACTTAGAAACCTTGATGTTGTCATGGGACTAGAAAATAGAATAGTTTATGACTTAGTTGATGTAATAGAAGAAAAATGTAAATTAAGACAAGCTCTTATTAAAGATAAACGTTTTGACGAATTATTCTTATTACCTGCTGCCCAAACACGAGATAAAAATGCAATAAATGAAGAACAAATGAAAGAATTAACAAAAAAACTTAAGGAAGAATTTGATTATGTATTAATAGATTGCCCAGCCGGTATTGAGCAAGGCTTTAAAAATGCTGTTTCTGGGGCTGATAGAGCAATTGTAGTAACAACAGCAGAAATATCTGCAATAAGAGATGCTGATAGAATAATTGGATTATTAGAATCAGCTGAAATAAAAAATCCAGAGTTAATCGTTAATCGTTTAAGACCTTCAATGGTAAAAAAAGGTGAAATGATGGACGTAGATGATATTGTAGACTTATTATCAATAGATTTAATAGGTGTTGTTCCTGACGACGAAAATATTATAACACAAACAAACAAGGGCGAGCCTGTAATTAAAAATAAAAAAGCACCATCAGGAAAAGCATACATAGAAATAGCTAAAAGAGTACTAGGCGAAAATGTTGATGTGACTATTCCAGGAAGGGAAAAAGGTTTTTTTGCTAAAATAAAAAGTCTATTTAAAAAGAATTAAAACTTTAATAATGTGGGGGAATGGACATGTTTGAGAACATACTAAATTTTTTTAAGAAACTTGGAAAAAATGAAAATAAAGAGACAAGTGGTAGTAAAACAAAGGCAAAGGAAAGACTACACTTAGTTTTGATGCAAGATAGAGCCAATGTCTCTGCAGACTTTTTAGAGATGATGAAGCAAGAAATAATTGATGTAATAAAAAAATATATTGAAGTTGAAGAAAACGAAATAGACGTTAGACTTACAAACGAAGTTAAAGAAGATGGAACAACAGGCGCACCATCACTTTATGCAAACATTCCAATAGTAAATATAAGAAATGATATGAAAAAAGAAGTTCAAGAGGAGAAAAAAGAAGAAGCTAAAAAACAAGAAAAATCTGAAGAACCTAAAGAAGTAAAGGAAGAAATTAAAGTAGAAGAAAAAGAGGAAAACGTAGAGGAAACAAGCAAGCAAGACGAACAAGAAGAAGTAGTAGAGGTTGTAGAAGTAAAGGAAGAAACAAAGAAAGATTAATTCAAAAAACTTCATGTTTTGAAAGGAAAAATATGAATAAAAAAGAGTTAAAAAATACAGAATGGAGTATATTAATATGCACAATAATCCTAATTGCAATAGGATTATTTGCTTTGTATAGTGCAAGTAAATCTGCTGATTTAGAAGAATTAAAAAAACAGGTTATTTGGATAGCTGTGCGGAATACCATTACTTATAGTATCATATTTAGTTGATTATAGAGCAATTGCAAAAATAAGTATAGGTTTTTATATACTTTCTATCATTCTGTTAATAGCTGTACTATTAACAAGTGCAATAAATGGAGCAACAAGCTGGTTTAGCATAGGTCCAGTATCTATACAACCAGCTGAATTCGCTAAAATTGCAGTTGTTTTATTTTTAGCAAATATAATGGCAAAAATGTCTAGGAATGAAATAAGTAGACCACTAAAATTACTAATGGTATTAGGTATTGCAATTGTACCAATACTCTTAATAATCTTACAACCAGATTATGGTTCAGCAATGGCCTATATTGTTGCAACAGCACTTATGCTTTATGTAGCAGGCATAAAGAAAAGATATATTATATCAGCAATATTACTTGTTGTAATAGCTGTGCCAGTGCTATACTTCTTTGTTTTACCAGAACATGCACGTTTGAGAATAGATGTATATTTAAATCCGTACTTAGACCCAAGAGGTGCAGGGTATAACATTATACAATCAAAACTTGCAATAGGTGCAGGAAGACTATTTGGAGAAGGCTGGCTAAATGGAACACAAACACATTTAGGTTTTCTTTACCCTAAAACCACAGACTTCATATTTGCAGTAATAGGCGAAGAAATGGGCTTTGTAAGTTGTACAGCAATAATTATACTTTATATAGTTATGATTACAAGAGCAATAAACATTGCAAAAACAGCCAGAGACGACTTAGGTTCCTATATAGCCACCGGAATTGTAGGAATATTAATATTCCATGTGCTAGAAAATATAGGAATGACAATGGGCTTACTTCCAATAACAGGAGTACCACTTCCATTTATAAGCTATGGAGGAAGTTCAATGCTTACAAATATGATAGCAGTAGGACTATTATTAAATATTAGTGCCAGACGTCAAAAATCAATATTTAATTAAGGAATAAAAAATGTATATAGAAAAATTGAAGATAGGAAATGTAGAATTAGAAAATAATATATTATTAGCACCAATGGCGGGAGTAACAGATTTAAGCTATAGGAAAATCTGCAAAAAGTATGGTAACCCAGGACTAGTTTGCACAGAAATGATAAGCAGTAAAGGTCTATTTTACAATGATAAAAAGACAGAACAATTTTTAGTTTTAAATGAAGAAAAACGACCGATAGTAATACAAATTTTTGGAAGTGACCCAAGTGTTATGGGGCAAGCTGCAAAAATTGTAGAGCAATATGCAGATATTATAGACATAAACATGGGATGCCCAGCACCAAAGGTTGTGAAAAATGGAGATGGGAGCAAATTATTATTAAACTTAGAACTAGTAGGAAACATAGTTAAAGAAGTAGTACAAAACACAACCAAACCTGTAACAGTAAAAATTAGAAAAGGCTGGGACGATGAACATATAGTTGCAGTAGAGGCTGCCAAGGTAATAGAAAAAGCAGGAGCAAGCGCTATTACAGTGCACGGAAGAACTAGAGAACAGTACTATTCAGGGCAAGTTGATTTAGAGATTATAAAAAAAGCAAAAGAAGCAGTTAAAATACCAGTAATAGGAAATGGAGATGTAAAAACAACAGAAGATGCAAGAAAAATGTTCGAATATACTGGCGTAGATGGAATAATGATAGGCAGAGGAATTCTTGGAGAACCATGGAAAATTAATGATATTATACAAGAACTTACAACAGGTCAAAAACCACAAGAAAAAACTCCAATGGAAAAATTAAAAATTATAAAAGAACATATAGAGCTAGAAATGATTGAAAAGGGCGAGTATGTTGGAGTACGCGAAATGAGAAAACATATATGCTGGTACTTAAAGAATTTACCCAATTCAAGCCAAGTAAGACAAACAATTAATATGCTTGAAAGCAAAGATGAAGTAATTGAAACGTTGGAACAGTACTTCAGGGATTTGTAAAACATACTGAATATTATTTATACGACCTTAATGTACTTCAAAATATATATTTTGAAGTACATAGAACAAATAAAAACAGAAAGGATAAATTAATGGATAAACAAAAACTTATTAGAAATTTTAGTATAATTGCACACATAGACCACGGAAAATCAACATTAGCAGATAGATTAATTGAGAAAACAGGACTTTTAACAGCACGTGAGATGGAAAGTCAAGTTTTAGACAATATGGATATAGAACGTGAAAGAGGAATTACTATAAAATCTCAAGCAGTAAGAATGCAATATAAGGCAAAAGATGGAGAAACTTACATCTTGAATTTAATAGACACACCAGGCCATGTGGATTTTAACTATGAAGTATCAAGAAGTTTAGCTGCATGTGAAGGAGCTATTTTAGTTGTTGATAGTAGCCAAGGTGTTGAAGCTCAAACACTTGCAAATGTGTATTTAGCATTGGATAACAATTTAGACATCTTGCCAGTAATAAATAAAGTAGATTTGCCTAGTGCAAGACCAGATGAAGTTAAACAAGAAATTGAAGACATAATTGGAATTCCTGCAATGGACGCTCCATGCATTTCAGCAAAATCAGGCTTGAACATTGAAGAAGTTTTAGAAAGAATAGTAACAGATTTTAAACCACCTGTTGGAGATAAAGATAAACCACTAAAATGCCTAATTTTTGATTCTTTGTATGATAATTATAAAGGTGCAGTAAGCTATGTAAGAGTAGTTGAAGGAACGGTTAAAACTGGCGACGAAATATTATTTATGGCAACAAATAAGAAATTTGTAGTTACTGAACTTGGATACCTTGAACCAGGAAGCTATAAACCAGCAGATAAATTAGAAGCAGGAGAAGTTGGTTATATTTCCGCAAGTATTAAAACTGTTTCAGACTTAAGTGTGGGTGATACAATAACGTTAGCAGAGAACCCAGCACCAGAGCCATTACCTGGATATAAAAAAGCAAATTCAATGGTATACTGTGGTGTATATCCATTAGATGGTGGAGATTATGAGAACCTAAAGGAAGCTTTAGAAAAGCTAAAATTAAATGATGCAGCATTAAGTTATGAACCAGAAACATCAGTAGCTCTTGGTTTTGGCTTTAGATGTGGATTCTTAGGACTTTTACACTTGGAAATAGTACAAGAAAGACTAGAAAGGGAATTTGATTTAGATTTAATAACAACAGCACCTTCAGTTATATACAAAGTACATAAAAGAGATGGAGAATTAATAGAACTATATAACCCAGTAGATTTACCACCAGCACAAGATATAGAATATATAGAAGAACCTATGGTAAAAGCAGAAATAATGCTACCAAAAGACTTTGTTGGCAATGTAATGGAAATATGTCAAAATAGGCGTGGAATATACTTAGATATGAAATACCTAGATAGCAACAGAGTAATGTTAGAATATGAAATGCCACTTAATGAAATAATATATGATTTCTTTGATACATTAAAATCAAACACAAAAGGATATGCATCACTTGAGTATGAACTTACAGAATACAGAAAATCTGACCTAGTAAAATTAGATATTCATATTAACAATGAACAAGTAGACGCGTTATCATTTATTGTGCATAAGGATACTGCATATACAAGAGGCAGAAAAATGGCTGAAAAGCTAAAAACAGTAATTCCAAGGCAACTATTCGAAGTGCCTATACAAGCAGTTGTTGGAGGCAAAATAATTGCTAGAGAAACCATCTCAGCACTTAGAAAAGATGTACTTGCAAAATGCTATGGTGGAGATATTACAAGAAAGAAAAAGCTACTAGAAAAACAGAAAAAAGGAAAGAAAAAGATGAGACAAATTGGTAATGTGGAAGTACCACAAGAAGCCTTCCTTGCAGTATTAAAATTAGATGATGAATAAAGGAGAAGTTAAATGAGAGATAATAGAAGTTTTAAAAATAAGCAGAATAAAAGAAATTTTAAACAAGATAATAGAAAGCCAAATTTTGAGAAGAAAAATTTAAACAAGGAAGAAGATAAAGATTTTTCAGATCAAATTGAAGGCAGAAATTCTGTTCTTGAATTATTAGAAAGTGGAAAAGACATAAATAAGATATTTATTGAAAGAGGAGAAAAACACGGTTCTATTAATAAAATAATTGGAATAGCAAGAGATAGAAAGATTGTAACAGTTGAAGTTGATAGAAACAAAATAAACCAAATGGCTAAAACAGATAACCCACAAGGCGTAATCGCAATCGTTCCACCATTTGATTACTGTGAAGTAGAGGATATTTTAAATGTTGCAAAAGAAAGAAATGAAAAGCCATTCATACTAATTTTAGATGGAATTGAAGACCCACATAACCTTGGTGCAATAATAAGAACAGCAGAAACTGCTGGCGTTCATGGAATTATAATTCCAAAGAGAAGAGCTTGCTCAGTAAATAGCACAGTATATAAAGTTGCAAGTGGAGCAGTAGAACATATGAAAATAGCAAGAGTGAATAACTTAAATGATGAAATTAAATACTTAAAAGAAAATGATGTATGGATATATGGAACAGCAATAGAAGCGAAGAAATACTATTACGAAGAAAACTTAACAGGAGCAATTGCAATTGTAATAGGTAACGAAGGAGAAGGCATGACAAGACTAGTTAGAGAAAATTGTGATGTGCTTTTAAAAATTCCAATGAAAGGTCAAATAACATCATTAAATGCATCTGTTTCAGCAGGAATAGTAATGTATGAGGCAGTAAAACAAAGAATGTAGAAAGGTCCCTTAAATGGGGCTTTTTATTTTACCTCAAAAATTTCCATGACTTTTTTCTTTGTTTCTCTTGACTTGCATTTTTCGATATTATATACTATAATCATCTAAGAATTTACAAAGGATATTTGGAGGAAAAATGAATAAAATTATAAAAAATATAAAAATCATATTTGTTCTAGCAATTATGTTTTTTATAATATTTGGAATATATTTTAATCCCTTTGCTCTTGCAAGAGAAAGAACAGAAGATTTATCAAATCTTATAAATTACCCAGAAATTTATACAAATATTCAGGAATTAAAAGCAGCACATCCTAATTGGACATTTACTATGTTATACACAGGTCTTAATTGGAATGATGTTATTACAGGAGAAACAACAGCTTTACATACAAGAAGTTTGGTACATAATTCATTAGTGTTTGGAAATGTTTTAGACTGGGTTTGTGCAACATGCAAAACAGATCCTAAAGATAATGGTTCTTGGTACTGTGCTTCTCCAAAAGCAGTTTCTTATTATATGGATACAAGAAATTGGTTAAACGATGCATATATATTCTCATTTGAAACATTATCTTTTAATAGTAAGGCACACAGTGTAGAAGGTGTACAGGCAATTATTTCTGGTACATTTATGGATAAATCAACTATTACGTATATAGATACAAATGGAAATACACAAACTATAAATAAATCTTATGCACAAATTATATATGATGCAGGAAAAATGTACAATGTAAGCCCATATCATTTAGCAGCAAGAATAAGACAAGAACAGGGTAGTGGAACAAGCTCATTAATTTCAGGTAAAAAAGAAGGATTTGTTGGATATTACAACTATTTTAACGTTGGTGCAGGAGGAAATTCCGAAGCTGAAATTATAACAAATGGCTTAACATATGCAAAAAATAAAGGTTGGACAACACCAGAACTTGCAATACAAGGTGGTGCAAGTTTCTTAAAAGGAAGCTATATTGGAAACTTCCAAGATACATTATATTTACAAAAATATAGTGTAGACAGTAGTAGTGGCTCTTTATACGGACACCAATATCAACAAAATATATCAGCACCATATACTGAAGGTTTAGATGTTTATGATGCATATGAAGAACTTGGAATTTTAGAAAGCAACTTTAATTTTATTGTTCCAATATATGAAAATATGCCAGAATCAGCATCAACAAAACCAGGTAGAACAACTGTACTTACAACAGAAAATGTTGTAGTTCAAACACTATATACACCACTTAGAATTCGTGTTAGACCATCAATAAGTTCTAATGTATTGGCAGAAGCACCTCGTGCTACAGTTCTTGTAAGAATTGAAAAAGCAAACGAGGCAGATGAAAATGGTTACTATTGGGATACAGTTGCATATAACAATGGAACAAAAACAGTAATTGGATATGCTTCAAGAGAATATTTAGGAGAAATTGCAACAGCAGAGACTTTAAATGAAGCAAAAACAATAGGTGTAATGTGCAATTTAAGAAATGGACCAGGAACATCAAACTCATGGGTTAAGAAAATTCTTCCAGTTGGAACACAAGTAACAGTAATAGATAAAATAAACTATAAAATAGATGGACTTGTATGGTGTAGAGTAAAACTTTCTGATGGAACACAAGGCTATGTTGCCGAAAACTTCTTCCAAGCAGGACCAGTTGAAAAATATAAAATAGACGGAGAAAACATTATAATTGCACCAAAAACAGCAATAACCGACATTCCAAAAGCTACTTTAGTTGGAGATGTTTTAGGAACAGGAGCAAAGGTTAAAGTAGAAGATAAGGAATATACATTAGTGGTACTTGGAGATGTAAATGGAGATGGGG
Organism: uncultured Clostridium sp.; assembly: GCA_900553695.1. Lineage (GTDB taxonomy): Bacteria > Bacillota > Clostridia > TANB77 > CAG-508 > UMGS1781. The sequence goes on from USEM01000011.1 coordinate 18,558, forward strand.
ATGTAGACGTGATAGACTTAGCTTTGGTAAAGAGACATTTGATGCAAGCTCAAATCTTAAGAGAACAATACTTTAAAGCAGGAATACTACAAAAGGATGGTACAGAAATTGATATTATAGATTTAGCATTGTTAAAAAGATTTCTAATGGGAACAAGTATTATATCTTTATAAAAAGGAGGAAATGATATTTACAATATCATAAAAGAAAAATGAAAAATAAAAGAATCTTTATTATATTATTTAGCTTAATAATATTTATTATATTAATGCTTTCTAGCAAGGTTTACGCTGCTAGCGCCTCTGTTAGAGCAAACTCAACAACAATAAAACCTGGTGAAAGTGTTACAATTACTGCTTCTGTAAGTGCAACGGAAGCATGGAATTTAAAAATTACTGCAAGTGGAGGGAATTTATCGGGAACAACAGTAAGTGCCGACGCTATGGGAAGTGAAGTTTCTCAAAGTGTGATGACGGCAACTTTTACAGCTTCATCAGAAGGGACATATACAATAAGCTTGACAGGTCAAGTAACAGGTAGTGATTTAAAAAAAGTTCCTGTATCATCATCATGTACAATTACTGTAAAAGCTCCGGCTGTTGCACCGGATCCAAAACCATCAAATAATACCGATAATACAACAAAGCCAAGCACAAATACCACAACTAAGCCAAATACAAACAATACTACAACAACTACAAAAAAATCAGACAATTCAAACTTATCTAGCATACAAATTGCAGAAGGAGTGATTTCGCCAGAATTTAGTAAAACAGTTAAGGAATATACTGTAAATGTTCCATATGAAGTTACAAAACTTAGCATAGCAGCAACTCCAGAGCATTCAAAGGGAACTGTAACAATTAATGGAAACGATGAACTAAAGGTGGGAGAAAATTTAATAGAGATTATCGTTACAGCAGAAGATAGCAGTACAGATAAATACACTATAAAAGCAATAAGAGCAAAACAGGAACTTTCATTACAGACACTAAGTATTTACTATGTAAATGAAAATGGAGAAAAAGTAGAACTAAAATTAGATCCACAATTTTCATTTGATGTGTATAGCTATTCAGTAAACGATATATTAGCACATACTATACAAAGTTTAAGTGTAGAAGCTAAGGCAAATGCTGAAAATGCTAAGGTAGAGATTGTTGGTAATGATGAGCTAAAATCAGGAACAAATGAGATTACAATTAAAGTTTCAGTAACTGATGAAGCAGGACTTGAAGAACAAAAAACATATACAATTAAAGTTCAAAAAGAAGAAGAACCAGTTGTAGTAGAGCTAACTACAATACAAAAAATACAAAACTTCTTTGGAGGTTTTGGCTCAGGAATAACCAAATGGATATCTTCAAACTTTGATAAAATTATAACAGGAATGCTATTAATTTCAACTTCAGCTTTTGTAGGACTTACAATATACTTTGCTTGTGACTATAAAAACTATCAAAAACTTTTAGCAAAACTTGCTTCTTACAATAAAGAAAACTTAATGGAAAGAGCAAATGTAGCTTTAAAACCAGAAAACTCAACAGTTGAAGAAGTACAAAACATTGAGGAAAAAGAAGATAAAAAAGCAAAACTTGAAGAATTTATTAAAAATGATGAACAAGAAGAAAAAGCAAAAATTAAAACAGCAAGAGGTAAAAGATTTAAATAAAATAAAATCGATGTTAGCTAAAACTAAAGCTAACATCGAAAACATGCTATTATAGCTCAGTTGGTAGAGCAATTGATTCGTAATCAATAGGTCGGGAGTTCGATTCTCCCTAATAGCTCCAGAAAGGTGATTTTATGAAGAATTTTAAAAAGTTAATAGGGGATAGAATTTATTTGTCTCCAAAAGGAACAACAGATGAAGAAATTGAAATATTTACACAATGGGTAAATGACTTCCAAGTAACTGATTATATTGGAGTAACAAGTGGAATATGCACACTTGCAAGTGAAAAAGAATATCTAGAAAAAATGGCCAAAGACACAGAAAATCGAGATTTTAACATTGTAGACTTAGCAACGGATAAAATTATAGGAACTACAGGGTTAAAAGAATTTAACTGGATAAATAGAAGCGCTTCGCTTGGAATTTTTATTGGAGAAGCAGAATATAGAAGTAAAGGATATGGAACAGAAGCATTAAACATTTTACTTGAATATGCTTTTAGATATCTAAACTTACACAGTATAAGACTAACACTCTTGGATGTAAACGAAAGAGCACACAAATGCTATCTAAAATGTGGCTTTAAAGATACTGGGTGCGATAGAGATGAAGTATTCTTAAATGGCAAGTATCATAACAAACTACATATGGATATATTAGAAAGTGAATTTAATGGAGATTTTATAAGAAATAAAAATATATAAAAAATAGCAGGCATTTTATAATGTCTGCTATTTTTTGAAGGCTTTTTAGTCCTTTATGGAGAACTGAAATGTAAGAATAGGAGAACCATTCTCAGAGGCATATGCAATAATCATATGCACAAAGCCAATTTCTTCCATGTCATGGATGAAATTCCTTCCTACGTAAAATGGATGACTTTCAATTTCTCGGATAGCACACGATGTTATCTTAAATGTTAAACCTTCAACTTCAAGCTTACCAGCAATGAAGTCGATAAGCTTAAGCCCCGGACCTTCGAAGTAATCGGAGGCGCTCATTGTCCGTATGTCCATTTTCTGTTGTCCACAAAGACCTGCTAAGAATTCAATTGTATTCATTTTTATTTCCTTTCTTTTGGTGTAATATTCTTGTTGTATGGTACTTACCTTCAAAGTACCAGTAGGAAAATAATCACTATACAATTTATTATAACACTTATTTACATAATTTGCAAATTGTATGAAAAATATAAATATATTTCATAAATTTACATATAATACAAATTATGGAGATGGTAATATGAGGAAAAGTAAAATTGATTTTGAACTTGTAGAGTGTATAATAAACACAAAAGCAGATTTAAATGTTGCAAACAAAAATTTCGAACAAGCAGAAGGAGATTTAATTGATTATTATTCTTATCAAATAAAGGCAAACAAAGCAAAGCTGGATTATTTAATTAAAGAGGTAAAACAAAAAGGATTTTCATTAGATACAATAAATGAATTAAAACTTAGAATTAGTTAATCATATTTGTCCAAAGTGATTCATATTTATTAAAAAAAGGAGGAATCACTTTGGAAGTAAATAATGCAATTATAATTACGGCCTGCGTTGTTGGTTTTATAATTATTGGGTGGCTTTTTAATATATCATTATCAAAAATTTTTAAACTAATATTGAATTCAATTTTGGGTGGCATTTTAATATATCTTATAAACTATTTTGGAGCATCAATAGGAATGCATATAGGTCTAAATGTTGTAACATCAGTATTTGTGGGCTTTTTTGGAATCCCGGGAGCCTTGCTATTATTAGCAGTAAAATTATTTTAAAAATTTTGTCAAAAATTGTTTACTTTTTGCGAAATTTAATATAAAATATACATACTAATTAAAGACGGGAACTAAGGAAAAATATTGGAGGGAATTTTAATGAAAATATTAATGTTAACATGGGAATATCCACCAAGAATAGTTGGTGGAATTGCTAGAGTTGTGCACGATTTATCAAAAAGACTTATTAAAGATGGACATGAAGTTACAGTTATTACATACAGAGAAGAAGGTTTACCATATTATGAGGATGATAAAGGTGTGGATGTATATAGAGTTGATAACTATATGATAAATCCAAACAATTTTACAGATTGGATTTTACAACTTAATTTTAATATGATAACAAAAGCAAATGAGTTAATTGCAGAAAAAGGTAAATTTGATGTTATACATGCACATGATTGGCTTGTTACATACAGTGCAAAAACATTAAAGAATTCTTATGGAATACCACTTGTATCTACAATACATGCAACAGAAGCTGGAAGGAATAGTGGAATACATAACGAAACACAAAGATATGTAAATGATACAGAATGGCTTTTAACCTACGAATCATCAGAAGTAATAGTTAATAGCAAGTTTATGAAGACTGATATACAAAGACTATTTGGTTTACCTTATGAAAAAATTAATGTAATACCAAATGGAATAAATATTAATTCATATACAGGAATTGAAAGAGATTACGATTTTAGAAGACAATATGCAGCAGATAATGAAAAAATAATTCTATTTATGGGAAGACTAGTATATGAAAAAGGTGTTCAACATTTAATTTCAGCAATGCCTAAAATTCTAGATGGCTACCATGATGCAAAACTTATAATTGCAGGAAAAGGTGGAATGCTAGATGAATTAAAAGCACAAGTTGATGCAATGGGACTTGGAGAAAAAGTATATTTTACAGGATACTTAAATGCAAAACAAGTATCTAAAATGTATAAATGTGCTGATGTTTCAGTATTCCCAAGCACATATGAACCATTTGGAATAGTTGCATTAGAGGCAATGCTTGCAGGAGTTCCAACTGTAGTTTCTGATGTTGGTGGTTTAAATGAAATAGTGGAACACAGAGTTGACGGAATGAAAAGCTATGCAGGAAACCCAAATTCACTTGCAGATTCAATACTAGAGCTATTATTAAATCCTGAATTATGCGATAAAGTAACAAAACAAGCAAAAATCAAAGTTAAAAATGAATTTAATTGGGCAAAAATAGCTCAAGATACATACTTTACATATGAAAAAGCAATATGCCAAACAATGGCAGAACGTCAAGCAAAACAAATACTACAAGAAAGAGCAAAAAAGGCAAAGAAAGCAAAAGGAACAGAAAACGAAATTACAAATTTATTATCTTTCAAACAACGCCAAGCATTTGCTTAAAGGAGGTTTAATATGTACGTATATGATGAAGCTAACAATTTAGCAAAAGCAATTCAAGAAAGCAGGGAGTATAAAGAATACAAACAAGCAAAAGAAGATGTTTCTCAAAACCCTGAAATGAAAGCAAAAATAGATGAGTTTGAAAAAACAAGATATGAAGTTCAAGCAATGTCTTTCCAAGGGAAAGATGACCCAGAAAAAATGCAAAAACTTCAAGAAATGTACAACATCTTAAATAATGATAAAAAGATAAAAGAATATTTTGACATTGAAGTACGCTTCAACATAATGCTTGCAGATGTGAACAAAATAATTAGCGAATCTGTAAAAGATTTATTATAAAAAGTAAAAAAGAGATTTGGTTTACTATTTAAAACTAAATCTCTTTTTGTTTACTATATTTCCATTTGGCTACTTAAAAAACCTGCAGCTGACTGAACTACCTTAAGTTCAGTGTCTCCCATTTTTGCATCTTGGTCTTTTGAAAGTAAAATAACACTTCCAATTACATCTCCATCAGATATTATTGGGTAAATTACTTGTGCGTTATAACGCCAGGTTTTACTATTTTCATTTTGAGTTATAGGTAAAGCAATTTCGTTATTAGCTTTACTTGTATATATTTCTTTGTTTTCAATAACTTTTTCTAATTCAGGACTTAATGATTGCTCTAAAAATTCCTTTTTAGAACCACCAGAAACAGCAATAACTGTGTCTTTATCTGTAATGCATGCAATATGACCTGTTGTTTTTGAAAGAGTTTCAGCATAACCAGTTGCAAACTCAGAAAGCTCACCAATAGGTGAATATTTCTTTAAAATTATTTCTCCTTCTTTATCTGTAAATATTTCAAGTGGATCGCCCTCTTTAATATGAAGGGTTCTTCTAATTTCTTTAGGAATAACAATTCTACCTAAATCATCAATTCTTCTAACTACTCCAGTTGCTTTCAAAATTTTACCTCCTTTTACTATTTATGTTCAAAAATAGTATTTGAAGGAAAAAGAAAAATATTCATAAATTTGACAGATTATTTGCAAATTACAAAAAAACATAAAAAACTACTTGACAGGAAAATACAAAATGATATATATTAATACTGTAAATTATTCAAGGAAAATTAAAGCACATTGAAAAGTGAATAGAAAAGTAAAAAAAGCAAAGTCTGTTTGCAAAAAGCTGTTATTCCAATGTGCGAGAAAAAGGAGAATAATTTGCAAGAAAACAAAGCAAAATAACAATAGGAAAAAAACAAAAAAACATAAGAAGGAGGAAAATAAGAAAATGCAAAATAGAAACGAAGGTATAACGCTAGTTGCGTTAATAATAACAATAGTAGTAATGCTAATACTAGTAGCAGTAAGTGTAAATATTTTAATAAAAAGCAATTTAATAGGAACAGCAGAAAAGGCAGTGGACAAATATAATAAAGTGGCAGAAGAAGAAGGCAACAGTGGAGTAATTGAGATAAATGGAAAAAAATATAATTCAATAGAAGATTATATGGCAGGAAAAGAAAAATTACCAGATATAAAAGCAGGAGAAAAAGCTAGTAAAAACTCAAATTACAATGGAGCAGTAATACCAGCTGGCTTCACAGTATCAAAAGCAGAAGGAGAAACAACAATAGATGGAGGACTAGTAATCTATTTAATAAATGATAAAACAGATGAAGAAATAAAAAACTTAACATGGACAGGCACAGAATTAGAAGATTTAAAAAAGACATATGACCAATTTGTATGGATACCAATATCACATGAACAAATAAATAACATGTTCATATGCCAGGCAAAAACGACAAGTAATGGCAGTTGTAATATAACAGTAGAAAATGGAGTTGCAAAATGTACAGTTCATAATTCAACACAAATGGCAGGAAGATTATATGCAACAGATAGAGGCGAAAACTATAAGAAAGCATATACAGAAGTATATACAGCAAATTCAGGGCTTCGTGAACCAGATGTGGTAACTGGTGATGATGGAAGTTCAACTTGCTTAGGATATATGTCAAATGTAACAGGAGATAGTACAAGTTATGAAAATCTAACTAATTTTAAAAAAACATTACAAGAAGAATATAATGAGATAGTAGCATTAATATATAATGCTGAAGGTTACTATGTAGGCAGATATGAAACAAGTAATATAACAACAACAAAAGAAACAGCAATAAAAGTAGTAGCAGGAATAAAATTAGGAATAGCACGTATAGATTGGTACCATATATACGCACAGCAAAAGGCTTATGCAGCAAATAAAGGTTTAGGAAATAAAGTAAAAAGTAGTATGATGCTAGGTACATGTCACGATCAAATGTTAGAATTTGTAAATGTAGAAGGAAAATATGATATAACAAAAGCAGGAAATGTAGAACATAACTTTTCTAATACCTATAATACTGGAAACCAAAGTACAGATATGTCAAAGAATATATACGATTTAGAAGGCAACGTATATGAATGGACTACAGAGGCGTACGACACCCACAATCGAGTTCACAGGGGCCGGCGATTTCGACACCAGTCATTCTGCTAGTTGTCGCTACCGCAACTGTCCGAACGGCAACTACTCGTTTATACGGTTCTAGAGCCACACTTTTTGTAATGCTGTAAGCTTGTATGCGATATAGATTGGATTTAGTGATACTTAAGTATTGCTAAATCCTTATTTAATTTTCAATGTACTTTATATAATTTAATCAAATTATGCTAAAACTATTGAAAAACATGGCTGTTTAAGTGTATAATATTAAGGAGTTTAGGAGGGAGAATATGGAAACAATTGATTTAAAAGATAAGTATTTAAAATTTTTCGAAAGTAAAGGACATAAAGTTATTCCTAGTGCTCCAATAATACCAGAAAATGACCCAACATGTTTATTTAACACAGCGGGTATGCAACCACTAGTGCCATACTTAAAAGGAGAACCACACCCAGAGGGAAAACGTTTAACAGATGTTCAAAAATGTTTTAGAACAAACGATTTAGATTCAATAGGAGATACCACACACCATACATTTTTCGAAATGCTTGGAAATTGGTCTTTAGGAGATTATTTTAAGGAAGATGCAATTGCGTGGAGTTATGAGTTTTTAACAAAGACATTAAATATACCAGCAGAGCGTTTAGCTGTAACTGTATTTAAGGGAAATCATTTAGTTCCTGCTGATAATGAATCTGCTGAAATTTGGAAAAAAGCTGGAATTAAAGAAGATAGAATAGCTTTCTTAGGTGAAGAAGATAACTGGTGGCCAAACATGGAACTTACAGGACCTTGTGGACCAGATACAGAAATTTTCTATTGGAGAAGTAATGAAGCAATTCCAGAGAAATTTGACCCAGAAAATGAAAATTGGGTTGAGATTTGGAATAACGTATTTATGCAATACAACCATGAAACAGATGGTACATTTAAACCTCTAAAAAATAAAAATGTTGATACAGGACTTGGAGTAGAAAGAGTAACAGCAATACTTGAAGGATATACAGATAACTATAAATCATCAGTTTGGAGAGATGTAATTTCAAAAATAGAAGAAATATCTGGTTTATCTTATGAAGATGAAAAAAATGCTAGAGCAATGAGAATTATTGCAGACCATATAAGAGCAGTTGTTATGATAGCAGGTGATGATGCTGGAATTAAACCATCAAACACAGACCAAGGCTACATTTTGAGAAGATTAATAAGAAGAATAATTCGTTATGCTAAAAAGTTAAATATAGATATAAATAGCGATTGGGAACAAACATTAGCAACAATGATAATTGAAAAATATTCAAAATACTATTCAGAACTTGAAAGAAACAAAGACGTTATATTACAAGTTTTAAAAGATGAAAAAGTTAAATTTAATAGAACACTTGAAAAAGGCTTAAGAGAATTTGAAAAAGAAACAAGAAATATAGAAGGAAAAGAAATTAATAAAGACATTGCATTTAGACTATATGATACTTATGGCTTTCCAATTGAATTAACAGAGGAACTTGCAAAAGAAAATGGCTTAACTGTTGATACAGAAGGCTTTAAACAAAAATTTGCAGAACACCAAGAAAAATCAAGAGAAGGAGCTAGTCAAAAATTCAAAGGTGGCTTAGCATCTACTGGAGAAATGGAAACAAAATACCATACAGCAACACACCTTTTAAATGCTGCATTAAAGAAAGTTCTTGGACCTCATGTACATCAAAAAGGAAGCAATATTACAGCTGAAAGAATGAGATTTGACTTTTCACACAATAGCAAAATGACAGACGAGGAAAAACAAAAAACAGAGGATTTAGTTAATGAATATATAAAAATGGCAATACCAGTTGAAAAGTTAGAAATGAAAAAGGAAGATGCAATAAATGCAGGTGCAGAAGCAATGTTTGCTGATAAATATGGAGACATAGTATCAGTTTATAAAATTGGTGATATATCAATGGAATTATGCGGAGGACCTCATGTTCACAACACAAGCGAATTAGGTCATTTTAAAATTAAAAAAGAAGAAGCATCATCAGCAGGTGTAAGACGTATTAAAGCTATATTAGAGTAAGGAAAGGAAGATTAGAATGGAAGATTGTATTTTTTGTAAAATAATTAATAGAGAAATTCCATCAGACATAGTTTATGAAGATGATGAAGTAATTGCATTTAAAGATATTAGACCAGTAACACCAGTTCATATATTAGTAATTCCTAAAAAACATATATCAAGCTTAGTAGAATTAACTGAAGAAGATGAAGCTGTTATTGGAAAAATCTACACAGTTATAAACAAAGTGGCTAAAGATGCTGGCATATTAGAAAAAGGCTTTAGAGTAATAGTAAACTGTGGAGATGATGGAGGACAAGAAGTTAAACACATACATTTCCATGTACTAGGTGGAAAGAAACTTGGAGTAAAAATAGCATAGTTAAAAAGATGTTCATTTTAAATAAATGAGCATCTTTTTTAACTAAATACAATTTAAATCATATTATAAGTATGAAATGTATTTTGCGTGGGGGTGGAAGCTTTTTTAGTATCCCACCCAGAGCCTAAATTATAAAACTAATAATTTAAACTAGCATCCTCCACAACCATTGTTACCTCCACAACAGCAGCAGATTATTATTAAAAGAATTATAATCCAGCAGCAATCGTTTCCAAATCCGAAACCACCGCATCCGCATCCTCTATTTTCTGGCATACTACTTTCACCTCCCTAGTAATGAAAAATCTTCAAGTCTTTTTCATTTGTTATGTTATATACTATTCTTAATACAAAAAATGTGTTACAAAAATTCTTACAAAAAATCTTGATTTTTAATTCCATTTAACATATAATCTTTAAGTAGTAGGTGAAATAGATGTTAGAGAAAAATCAAGTATTTGAAACACAAATTATAGATAATGGCTATCAAGGAGAAGGAATAGCTAAGATAGATAACTTTCCAATTTTTGTTCCAGGAGGAATAAAAGGAGAAGAAGTTGAAATTAAAATTTTAAAGGTATTATCAAATTACGCATATGGAAAAATTACCAGAATAATAAAACCTTCAGAACATAGAAGAGAAGCAGATTGCAAGGAATTTCCAAAATGTGGTGGGTGTAATTTAAGACATATGGACTATAACTACACACTTGCCTTGAAAAAAGCTAATGTAGAGAATTGTTTATACAAAGCATTAAACAGAAAAATTAAAGTAAATGATGTTATAGGAATGGAAAAGCCTATGCATTACAGAAATAAACTTCAATTCCCAGTAGGAGAAGATGCAAAAGGCAACATGGTTATGGGAGTATACTCAGAAAGAACCCATAATATAGTTCCAGTGCAAAACTGCTATATTCAAAATGAAGAATGCAATAAAATTGCAAATGATGTTTTAGAATTTTTAAAAACCAATAAAACATCTGCATACAATGAAGCTACATTAAAAGGAACAGTAAGACACATTATTGTAAGAATGGGTATAAAAACTCATGAGGCATTAGTTACAATAGTTGTAAATGATAATGGTTTAAAAAATGAAAATGAACTTGTAGAATTCTTGAAGACAAAGTATCCATGTATAAAAACTATAGTTAAAAACTATAATACTAAAAATACAAACGTTATACTAGGCGACAAAACAGAAGTAATTTATGGTGATGGCTATATTTATGATATTTTATGTGGCTACAAATTCAAAATATCTCCATTATCATTTTACCAAGTAAACCCAATACAAACAGAGATACTATATAATACAGCAATAAAATTTGCAACAAACGCTACTAACGAAACAGCCAAAACCATTGCGTTAGACCTATACTGTGGAATAGGAACAATTGGAATATGCTCTGCAAAGCACTTTAAAAAGATATATGGCATAGAAATTGTTAAACAAGCAATAGATGATGCAAAAGAAAATGCTAAATTGAATAACCTACAAAACACAGAATTTTATGCAGGAGATGTAGAAGAAGTACTACCAGAGATTTTAGAAGATATAGAAAACAAACCAGAAACAGTATTCGTAGATCCACCAAGAAAAGGTTTAGATAATAAAACAATAGATGTACTTAAAAACTTAAGACCAAAAACAATTGTATATGTAAGTTGCAACCCAGCAACACTTGCAAGAGATTTGAAACTATTAGAGGAAAAGTATGAAATAAAAGAAATACAGCCAGTAGATATGTTTCCGTATACAAGCCATGTTGAGTGTTGTGCGTTGCTATATCTAAAGTTTTGATGCAATAGTCAAATTTAACGTTTTAATACGTTATAAGTAGTTATTCAATATAAAAACTGGTAATTTCAGAAAAAAACTACAAAACAAATGTTTGACAATATCCTAAAAGTGTTATATAATAGCAAAAAACAAACAAGGATGTGGTGTTATGCAAGAAAATAAATTAGCAATATTTGAAGAAAAAGAAATAAGAAGAGAATGGTACAAAGAAGATTGGTATTTTTCTGTTGTAGATGTTATAGAGGCTTTGGTTGAAAATAATAAAAGACCAAGGAAGTATTGGAGTGATTTAAAACAAAAGCTTATTTTAGAAGGGTTTGTTGAAGTGTCCGAAAAAATCGGACAGTTGAAAATGTTGGCAAAAGATGGAAAAATGAGATTAACAGATGTAGCAGATACAAAAACATTATTAAGAATTATACAAACAATACCATCTCCGAAAGCCGACTAGTAAAAAAGAAGAATATTAAAATATTACAGGTGTAAAAATATAAAATAGGAGAAATACTATGGATAAAGCCAAGGTAATGGAATTAGCCAATAAGATTTTAAATGCAAATAAAAAAGATGCGAGTTTTTTTGATTTTATTAATGAACAATTTCAAGATGACAGTGCTATAGTAAGTTTTATAGAGCAGATTGATTTAATGCTAGAACAAAACTATAACCCTGAAATGGCAGAGATAAAGTATATACTTGTGTCTATAATTAAAGATAATAATGTAAGAGATCGGATACATAAACCAATTAGAAGGTTTAACTGAAGAAGAAAGAGAACAAATTTTAGATAATCTTCCAAGCGATTACTTTAAAAGACAAATTATATTAGAAATGAAAAACAAATTACCATACATAGACAAAATTATGTCTACAAAAGCAAAAACAAGGGTTATAAGCACACTAAACAGTGAAGAATTAAGAGATTATTTAGACAAAGAAACAGACAAAGAGAAAAAAGAAATTATAAAAAACTTACCAGATAAATTAAAAGTGCAATGTATATATGATGTGAGATTAAGTAAAGAAGAAGTAAATAATATCATTTTAGAATTAAAAGACATAAATGCAATATTAGAGCTATCACCAGATCATTTAAAAGTCTGGAGACAATATGGTGATGCACAAGTAATTTCTGAAAATATTGATATCTTTATGCAAAAAGAACAAAATTTAAATAAAGACGATATACAAGCTAGAAAAGATATATTATCAAGAATGTATCAGAAAAATCATAGAATTTATAATACCATAAACTTTGATTTATTAGATGAAAGATATATAAACCTTTTTGGTGAAGATAAAATCAATCAATTTGCATCTTTCCCAAAACAACAAAAAATGCTACTAGCATTGGGCAGTAGAGAAGATTTTAGTTTGGAGATTCTAGCAAAATGTATTGAAGAACATAATGATGATAGCACATGGACACGGTCTAGCTGATAAACTACTAAACAAATTATCAAGTAACGAGTATGAGGCATTATTAAAAAGTATAAAGTCTCTAGAAAATATAGATATAAGAAGATTAAGTTCTATATTGCAACAAAACAATGTGTTTGAGATTTCTAAAGTAGAAGATATAGAAAATTTTGATAGCATTAGAGAAAAAAAGTGCGAAGAATGGATAAAAAGTGAAGATATATCAAAAAAGAAGTTAGCAGTATTGGAAAAAATATTTGGTCAAGACCTAACTGGGGCATATGAAATAATAGCAAAATATAGTGAAGATATTGAAGCAATTTCAGATAAAGATTTAAAAACTTATGTGAAAAATTTACAAATGATTTATAATTCAAATGATGGAGCATTACTTGAAAAAATATATGCAGAAGTAAAAGAAACTAGATTAGTTAATCAAATTGGAATAGAAAAAGAGTTAAAAGCAGAATATGGCAAACTATTGAATGATGGTTTACTAAGTGTGAATAATAGTTTAATTAAACTAAATGAACTTGGCAGTAATGTATATGATGCAGGAACAGATTTTAAAATTATTATGACATCTGTTGGAGCATATTATGATCAAACGAAAAGACGAACTAATTATCGCGAAGATTGGAATAGAGCAGATATAGAGTGCCAACACGTGTGTACAAGTTATATAAGAAATGATATGATTGGGACAGCACCAATTAATAATATATGTTATGGCTTTAGTGAAATGGCAGAAGGTTCCTTAATAATGCGGAGATGCTGGAGATACTACATCTACAACAAGAGGATTTTCATCAAGATCTTATGGAGAAGAAAAATATTATTCGCCAGATAATTTAGTAAACAATACTGTGCTATATAATGAGCTTGATTTTTCAAGACAACAAAACGGAGAAAAGAAACAACCTGATTATATACTGGTATTTAAAAAAGATGGACAAATATTAAATTTAGATGAAGCAAAGAAAGCACAATTGGACTGGGATGGAAAATTACCAATCGTTGTAGTTGATGTTGATAAATGTTTAGAAACAGAAAAAGCAAAAGTAGAGAAGTTAAAACGACAATATGAAGAGACACCTACTGAACAACTTGCTAAACAGATACGCCAAAAGGTTAGAAACAACAGGGTTACATATTCTAAATTTTGCCCAGAAATAGAAGATTTCTTGAAAGAACAACCAAACAGAGAAAAAATTGAAACAAAAAAGACGTTGAAAAAATCTATTGGAGAAAAAGCTGGAAATGCATATAATAAAGTGAAACAAAAACCGGTAGGTTTAGTAGGAATAACAACAGCTAAAAAAGGAAATTTTATGAAGCTTATTGAAAACATAAAATCAGGAATTGAAGAATATAAACATTATAAACATCCAAGACATTCAAATGCATTAACCGTGCAAAATAGCAAGAGTAGGAACATCTTTAACTACATACAAGCAAAAAGGTTAGGGAGAAAGTATGGCGATGTTTTGTATAAACATTTTAAAGTAATGGATGATGTTAATAGCTATGATTTATTAATAAACTTATTTGGAAGAAGGAATATTGAAAGGGCATTAGATAACAAGGAGGCAACAACATCACAAATTGCTGATAAACTTTTTGAAAAGTGCAATATAGAAAATTTAGACAAAAAGCAAGCAAATTACGTGTTACAAAGCATGATGCATTGCATAACCTTTAATAGAGCAACAGGTCTAGACTTATCTGAAATTCAACATGGAATTAACCCAGAGACTTTTGCTAGAGCATCATTAGGTAATAAAAGTATGCTAAGTATATTTGAAGAAAATGAAGTAACTAAAGATATTCTTAAAGAAATATATGATATGTATGGCAAAGAGTTAGTGGAATGTTATAATAACGATGCGTATTTGAGAAATAAAACTATATTAAAACTAGATGGAAAAAATGAAAAAACAAACGCAGTGGGTGGTTTACAAGACCATGTAACATATTACTCCAATGAGGATTTTGATATGATATTTCAAAAGTATTTCAATAATAAGGAACTTTCACAAACTGAACAATACATTTTAATTGGACTATTAGCGAAGGAAGCTGATTTAATTGGAACATATACTGTTAAACATTTAA
>USEM01000012.1 GCA_900553695.1 uncultured Clostridium sp.
CAAGTATGATTTTTGTGGATTTCTTCATATAAATCACCTTTTACCTTTCTCTTATAATACTTTTTTTGAGTTTTAGAAGTTTCATTTGTATTTACTTTTTAAATATTCTCCTTATCCAACTAAATAATTTGTATATTATTCCATGTTTTTCATATTTTATCAATTCTTTTGTGTCTTCATTTTCTTGCACCTTTGTGTTTTTTTCAAACAGTTTATCTGGATCATATTTTTTCCTTAGTTCCTCTTCATATTTTTTATCATTTTCAAGTAATTGTTTGTCTAATATTTGCTTTTCTTCTTCTGTGCACCAATAGTTTCTATATATGACTGTTATTAAATCTTTTGTTTTTTCCTTTAAATCTTGCTCTTCTAAAGGTTTTCGAGGGTCAATTCTTACATTATAGTTTGGTTTTGAAACATCTTCAAAAAAGCCTCTTAGTTTTAAAGGTATCTTTTCAACTTCCGTTTTTGGTATGTATCTTAGTATTTCAATTAATTCTGCTGATGCTTCAGCAAACTCATTTGTAACCAATTTTATTCTCCTTTTCTATTCTTTTTCTTCTTCATTATCTTGAACAAGATTTTCAATTTTAGCATATTCTTCTTTAACTTCATGAATTGCTTTTTTTACTTCGCTTGCTTTCCTTGTAACTGCTATATTTCTTACAGATTGCATACAGTTTTCTGTAATAGGTTGTTTTTTTGTTTCTTGCTCTAGTTCCATGGCAAGTTTTTCCGGATCTTCTATTTCTTTAAATCTATCTCTAAAATATAGTTCTCTAACTATTGGAGAAGTAGTTATTGATATATCTTCTGTTTCTTTGGGTCCGCTTATATCCATTTTTGTAAAGTAGTCTTTCATAATTTGGTCTATTAATTCTTTATCATCAAACTCCACTTTTGCAATTTTGGAGAATTCTGATAGTCTTCCTCGTGATAACTCATCTTGCATTCCATAGCTAATTCCGCATAAGTTTTTGGGCTGATTGTGTTTTAAAACCGGAATTTTAATTCACTAGGTGAATTATATTCTGCTCGTTTAACAAATTGTGTAGTATCTAGTGCTACGGCATCTCTAATACATTCTGCCATCTTCATTACCTTTTGAACTTCTATACTATCTATTTGGTATTTTCTCATTAATTCTTCCGTTTTTTCTTCTACTGCTTGTGAAGCTTCTTTATATCTAGTTTGTCCATATCGGTCCCTATACATTTCTATTTTGATTTGCTCAGCTTCTATTGTTGCTTGTATTAGTCTTATTTCATTGTCTGGAAGTTGCCCCTGTAAATCTTCTCCAGCTATTTTTGCACTATGTTTTTCATGTTCCTCGTAAGCATCTAACTGCCTTCCACATGAATAGTATTTACTTGCTTCAAGAATTATTTTCTTTGTTTGTGCATCAAACCCTTCTAAATTAGCAATCATATTTGAATACATTAATACTCTAGAAATGTGTTCTTCTCCAAATTTCTTATGTTTGCTATAATATCCGTTTTTCTTGTATCTCTGAAAAAGCTTTTTTTACTTCTTGTAAATCTAGATATGCTTTAGCTTCATCTAAGGATAACTGCTTACCTTGCTCCGCAGGATATTGTTTTGTTTTAAAAATTGCTTCGAATGTAGTACTATCTAGGCTTGAAGATTGTTCTAGTATTTCAATGCTTTTGCTTGGTTTTCCTTGTATTTCAGTCTTTGAGCCATATTGTCTTTGAATTTCATCTATTGAATAGTCTATATCTAAACTAATACCTGCCATCATTTGCTTTTCATACATACTTGGTAGCAATTCATATTTTTCTCTTTCTGCATTTATGCTTTGTTTTATTTGTTTTAATGCTTTTAATCCTTCTTCTCTATTGCCTTCTTGTATTTGTTTTTTTACTGTTTCTATTGCATCATGAAGAATTTCATTTAGGTGTACATTATTAAATATCGCATCTGGATTTGCAAATTTACCAGTTCCTTCGCCTACTAACTCCTGAAATAAATCAGATGTGAAGTGAGCATTTCTAACATTGTTAAATTTTGTTATTATTTGTTCTATGAACTCTGGTTGTATTGTTTTTTTTGTTTTAAATTTTTCTAGAAGTTTATCTATCTGGTCTCTCTGTACTTTTGCTAATTCTCTTCTGTCTATTAATTCAATTGGAATTTTTCTTCCTGATTTTTCACTTAGAGAAATTGCAGCTTGTATGCTTTCAGGTTCTACTTCTTCAAAACAAATTATACTCGCAGGTTGAATTTTTTTATATTCTCCTGTTTCTTCAGATGTGTCTTGAATTTCTATATCTACTTCAGAATAAAGTCCTCTTGTATAGTCTGGCAATTTTTTTGCTGTATAATATTTTTCTGGTCTTCCTGCATATGTTCCAATTTCATTATTGTCTGAGCATATATCATATGGTGCCATTGCAACAATTGCCTGTTCATTAAAGTCTTTTATTGATATCATTAATTTTTTAGTGTTATCTCTTTGTGCTGTACCTATATTTTCTTCTGTTATATAACTATAGCATAATGCATGTCTTTCTGCCATTTTTGTTGTATTCCATTTATCATACATATCTCCTTCGGCTGTACTCGTTTTATAAGCATCCATTACACTTACCATTTTGCTAAATGGTCCATTCATCTTTCTTACTACATATTCATGGCCGTCTTCTGTATATTGAATTTGTTCTGTAAAATTCTCATTTTTTGAACTATTCAATTCTTGAACCATATCTTGGGTATAAGCCATCCTTATAGTAGTTTCGAGAGATATTGCTTGCTTGTATCTAGCAATTATTTGTGCTTTACTTTCTTCTACATTTTTTTCTCTGTATTCGTTTCTTATTTGTTTAATATCTTCTTGTTTAATTATTTCTTGTATTTTTGCTAGTGCCTCAAGGGCTTGTATCTTTGCTCTATCCTTATCTGCAATTTGTTCTTGCATTTGAATTTTTTCTAATAGTTCTTGAACATTACTTCCATATTTTCTTGTTAATTCAACTGCTTTATCGTAATTTATTCCTAATGTTCTTTCAAGATAAGCATTTTTAACTTCTATGAATGTTGATTGTTCATTTTCTATAATTCCATCTAGTTCTATATTTTTCTTTTGATTAAAGTTTTCTATATCAGAATAATTAGTTATTTGGTTTGCCTCTTCTGGGTTTAAAACTAAATATGAAATAATTGTCTTTTCATATTCTGTCATTGGCTCTTGATTATTCTGTATTTTACTTGAAACCAGCTTTAAAAATTCATTTGGTTCCATTATTGATTTATATATATTGTTTTCAGTATGGTGACTTCCTTCTTTATCTATAGACTCTACTAATTCTTGTATTAGTGGTGCAAGATATTTACTATCTTGTTTTAAATATTGTATTGTAAAGTTTAAAACATTTAAAGCTTCTTTACTATGTGATATTGTTTCTAGTCTTGCTTGTATGTTGGGATATCTTACAATTATTTCTAAGTTGCCTTTTCCTAAAATATTTACAATATCTGGTTTTAAAGAACTAAACCTTAAAGTTGTAAATAGTGTTGCATTTTTTTCTGAAAACTTTTTCATTAGCTCTATTTCTTGTTTGGTTAATTCTGTTCTTTCTTGTTCTTCAAGCTCTTTTTTATATCCTATTTCTGCTAATTTTTTAAATGTTTCTTTATTTTTATCTGCATAGTTTAAGTATAGTGGTTGTTTTTTTATTGCTTCTAATAAGACCTTTTCTGTAATGCATTCTTTTGGAAAACCTTCAAATCTATCAGTATTATCAAATTCTCCTATTCCACTAATTACTCTCAAAGCAAGTTTTTCGAAAATTTTTGCTTCTTTTTCATTTTGTGGTACAGGAACTATTCCAAGATTAGATGTGCTTTTCCACATTTCTTCTGTCCATATTTCTCTTGGAACATTTAGAACATTCTCGTAGCCTTTTTTTATAAGTTCTTCCATTGTTTTTACATACCATTTTCTATATTCTTCTTTTTGTTCTTCCGAAAATTGTGCTTTCCATTTTTTGTATTCTTCTCTTTCCTGTTCACTTTGTATTTGTTCTATATCTTTATCTATATATGGAATGTTCTGTGCTTCAGTTGCTAGACTCATATTATGTTCTAGAAGCTTATCATATAATTCCATTGTTCTTTTATATATTGGCAAAAGTCCAGTTGTTGGTTGTTTTTCTACCCAGCCACGATTTGGTGAGTTATAAAGAGATTCATTTATTTGGAAAAGTATATTTTCACTCATTCTTTCTCTTGGTATGCTATCTATTACTAAATCGCTATATTCTTCTGTTTTTATTTTATTAATTATTAGTTGTTCTGCCCATTTTTCATATTCTTCATCAGTGATATTAGGGTTAATGTTTTCTAGTGGAATAGTCTTTATCATTCTAATATCTTTATTTACTAAGATTTCGTATATTTCTTGGGTTTTACTTTCTTTTGGAAGTATTTTTAAAAAGCTCTCTACATTTGATATGTTTACAATTTCTTCTGCACAGATTTTACATAAGTTTGGAGTAATGTGTTTTTTACTAAGGTTGCCTAGCATGTTCATTATGTATTCACTACTTTTATTATTCATTATGGACATTACTTGTTTTTCATACCATTCTTGGTATTCTTCATCTGTCATTTGTTGAAAAGCATTATCTTCTGGTAAATCATAAATTGCATCTTTTTGTTTTTCTATAGCTAATTCATAAATTTCTTTTGTTTTTGCTTTTTTTGGCATTAATCTCAATATTTTGCTAACACTATCTTCTTCAGCTTTATCTATTAATTCTTTACTAAATTCTTCATCAAATAATTCTGGTTGCATTCTCTCAAACCATTCATTATTTACATCGCTTAAACTTATTGAATTGGCTTTTTGTATTAAGTCTTTTACTGTTTGTCCATCTATTGCTGTGATTGGTGTTTCACTTATAAAACTTTCTATTTCATTAAAAGGAATTGTTCCTTCTTGTTTTGCTATGAAATTTCTTACTATCTCTGGTTTTATAAATTCTGGTTTTGTATCTAATAGTATATTTGTAAGTTCTCTAAAATCTCTAGCACTTTCACATTTTCTTTCAAGTGCATTTTGGTAAAACTCTTTATATTTTGCAGATGGCTCACCTTCTAGAATTCCATTAATATTAGACATACTATTTCCATCACAGTTTATAATATCATAGGCATTTTCTCCATATATGTCTATAATATTTTGCAACACCTCATTTCCATCTTTTGGTCCTAGTATTGTGTCTCTAGTTTCCTTATCTTCTTTAACACACATAATTATTTTTAGTGCTTCTATATCTATATCATATTTATCTAGGATATCCTTTGCCGTTCTACTAAGATGATTATAGATTTTTTCGATAACTAATTTTGGTTCTTGAAGTTCGTCTACTGTAAATTCACTTTCTTGTGGGAACTTTGGTTCTAGTTCTTTGTTTATTTGCTCTAAATTATCAATATAAATTTTGAGTTTTTCTTTTCTCACTTGTTTTACCTCTTTATTTAACGTTTTTTCTTCTTTTTGTTTTATATTTTTCTACATGATATTATATCATAAAGTTTTATTTTTTGAACAAGTTTTATTTATTTTTATAAAAAAGTGGTAGAAGTCTTGCTTCTACCACTTTACCTATCCTATCATTTTTTGCAAAAGTGCAATTCGTCTTTGCTTTTCTTCATCATCTTTTTCGTAGATGATACTTGCATTTTCTCCGTCATGTTCAATTACCAAAATGTCTCCTTCTTGAATTTCTCCAACTGATTCAATTATTTTGTTAAGAGAAATATCAATCATTTCTGTTTCTTTGCTGAAGAAGTCGCATACATTACTTTCCTCTACGGGAATCATCTCGACTTCGCATACTGCCCATTCGTTTTCAACCCTGTCTATGGATGCATAGCTTTTCATTGCTTGCTCCTTTCTTCAAGTTCAGGACCACTTAAGTAGTCCCCTGGAGACGTGCTGAATGTAACACTATCTGTTGTAATAGTTGCAACTACAGTTCCACATTCGTCTGTTCTGTAGACTTCAATGTTTCTGTCTTCTAAGTTTTGCATTGTTTCTGCTGTTGGGTGGTTATACTTATTCCCAACTTTTGCCGAAATCAAAGCATATTGTGGGTTTATTGCATCTAAAAATGCTGTGCTTGTTGAAGTATCACTACCGTGATGCCCAACTTTTAAGATTTCTGCATTTAGGTCTATGCCTGTCCGCAGAATATCTGCTTCAACATCTTTTTCTGCATCGCCTGTCATTATTACATCCATTTCTCCAAAGGATACTTTTATAACAGTTGAGTAGTTATTTAAGTTTCCTGTTGGTGCATTAATTGGCCCAATTATTTCAAAGGTTGCATCACCAATGTTATAAGTTGTTCCAACTTCAGCATATTCGGTTGTGTAATTGCCTGTACTTATCTCGTTCATGAGTTTTAAGTACCAGTTTGTGGTTATTGTGTCTGTAACATCTGGCAGAACTATTGTGCCTACTTCAAAGTTTGTAATTACATCATACATTCCACCCATGTGGTCGTCGTGTGGATGTGTTCCAAACACGTAGTCAATTTTAGTTATGCCTTGGTCTTTTAGGTATTGAACAACGTCTTTGCCTGTGGACCGTGTACCACAGTCGATTAATGCTGTGCTGTCTCCTTGTTCGAAGAAAAAGGAATCTGCTTGGCCAACATCTATCATTGTTAGCTCTAAAGTTCCTTCAACTGTTTGAATGGTTTCAGTTTGATTGTCTTGTTCCTCTGCATTCTGCTTTGGATCTTCTTTTGGTTTGCTTTCTTCTTGAACATATGGCTTTGAGTCTTCTTTTGGTTTGCTTTCTTCTTGAACATATGGCTTTGAATCTTCTTTTGGGCTTGTTTCATTTGGAATTAAGTCTTTTACGTTAATTCCAATCACTGTTGCTAATGCTAGGATAATTATTGTTGCAAGTATTTTTCCTTGCTTTTTTCGATCGTTCTTGTCATTTGACACGTACGATACCTCCTTAAAAGTTTTACTGTTTTATTATAGCACAAATTAGAGGTTCGTGCAATGTTATGTTGACTCTTGTTATATGTTTTCTTCTACTAGAACTTGCCCTTCTAGATTTTTTAGGTAGATTTTGTTTTCGTCTATAAGTAGATATGTGCGCTCTGAACCGTTTCTTGGTCTTGAGATTGAACCTGGATTTGCAAATATTTTACTATCTTGTTTTGTTATCATTCCATAGTGTGTGTGACCACTTAGGAATATGTCTCCACAGTATTCTGGTAGGTGATATTTATCATATAAATGACCATGTGTTAGTGTTATAACTTTTTCGTTTAGGTTAATGTGCCTTACGTCTAGCAGTGCAAATTGCAATAGTTCTTCTATTCTTTCATTATCACAGTTTCCTCTTACTGCGGTTATTTCTTTTGAGTATGTGTTTAATAGGTCTGCGACTCCATCGTCGTTTATTGTGCTAAAATATCCGGCAAAAGTCGCCTAAGATTAGAAGTCGGCTTGCACCTTCTTTATTATATATTTCTAATATTTGTTTTAAGTGGTCGACATCTCCATGGATGTCGGAAATTACTAAGGCTTTCATTGGAGTTACCTTTCTTTAATTTTTAAATTTTTTCTCTATATGTTGATTTATGTAAACTTTTGTGTTATAATATATTTTGTTCTAAGACCAGTGGTCTTAAATTTTTTTAGGAGGTCTTCTTATGGCTCGCAAAGATTTCTTACCTACTGATGGAAAAATGTCGAACAACCACAATCAGAACAAAATGATTCGTGAGGTAGCAAAGGAATTCGGGATTCCTGAAATGGAACTTTCCAAGGAAATTCATGCGCAAAAGAACGAATGGTATGGCGGCGACTTTACCTACCAGGAACTCCGGGAAATCGCAAAGGATCTTAAGGAGCGTCTGGAGAAAAAGAAGCGGTGATAACGACCTCGGGAGAAAGGCAATAGCCTTTCTCCTTTTTTATTCGTCATATAAGACCATGCCTGCTCCTATTTTTTCCTTGGTATTCTGGAATTATCATTATGTCTCGTATATATAACTTCCGTGAGGTTGTTAAATTCCTCTGATGTTGGGGTGTGTTCTTTGTATGTTATTTGCATATTGGGCCTCCTTTTATGAGGGTATTATATCATAAAAGGAGGGAGATGTATAGGACCTTCGGGTTATGAGAATTTGATTGTGATTTTTGAGAAATTTTGTTAACTTGAGTTTTTATTAGTTTTAATAGGGTTAGAGCAAATTGGCAAGATTATGAAACAGGTTAAATTGGGTTGTTTTTTGCAACAATTGTCACCAATTTGTCCCCAATAATTTTTAATAAAAATGGAGGTTTTAACAATGAATAATTTTAGAGAAGTTAATAATGATATTTTAAAGGAATGGTTAATGTTTAGAGAGGATGATTTAGCATCACTAAAATGTGATGAAGATAGAAAGCATTTTGTTTATTTTGATGAGATTAGTGCAAACATTTTAAGGAATGTTCCTAAGGAGAATAAAAAGTATGTACAAAAACAATTAAGTAAATTGGATGAGAATTTTATGGATTATATTTTTTATTGGAATGAGAAGTATTATAGAAATGGTTTTGTTGATGGAGTGCAGTTGATTGGTGGATGCTTTGGTGAATAATATTATAAAAGGCGAGAAAGTTCTCGCCTTTTATATTGGATTTATTTTATTTTTAATAAGATTAACATCTTTATTATCTTCAATATGTTTTATAGTAGATATGACTTTATTTTGACATTCTGGAGACCAATAGATTTTTAATTTTTCCTTTGCTCTAGTTATTGAAGTATAAAAAATGCTATGCGTAATTAATTCATCAATTTCATTTGTTATTATAATTTTTACAGAATTATACTCTAAGCCTTGTGATTTATGAATAGAAACTGCATATGCAACTGAGAAAGGTACAATTGTTGCCAGATCATAATCATTATCTTCATCAGCGTTTCTATATTTATTAACATAGAATTTTACAATTGATTTATTATTTTCAGATTCTCCTACCAATTCTAAATCTAAAAATTGTATTTCTAATTCATTAATTACTTTATCTATTTCAACTGAGAACCAAAATCTAAACTCATCTTCTTCTATATCTACAATTTTGCCTTTTAAGTTATTATATATTACTGGTGAAAATCTATTAGTATCTCCAAATATAATTGGGTCTCCCACTTTATAAGTACCTAAATCTAAAAATATTGACTTGTTTTTATTCTCATTTTGCAAATAGTATTTTATGCTATTTATTCCATATAATCCATCATAATTTAGACAAAGTATAATTTCATCTTCATCCTGCTTTTTAAATATTTCTTCACTAATTTCTTCTGAAAATTCTTTCTTTACTAACATTTCATCCACTCTATCATCGCCATTTCTAACCAATTCCCATAAATCTAGCAATTCTTGTTTTGTACTTCTCCATGTAAAGTTTAATTCAAATACCGATGTTGGATTTACTAATTTTTTTGATAATGTAAACCAGTTTCCAAATGTAATAGATTCAATCTGGTAAATATCTCCAGCAAGCAATATAGCACTAAAATTTGCCTTTTCTAAAATTTGTCTCATATCCAAATTACTAATTGTACTACATTCATCAATAATTAAAATGTCACATTCAGTATTATTGTTGGATTCACTAATAAATTTATGTACTGTCATAAAATCAGAATTTTGATTATTTACATTACTTTTTAGGTTTTCAACAGCAGAATTTGTATTAGCTAAGCATATTTTTCTTTCATTACTATAAAAGTATGTCAAATGTTTAATTAGAGTAGTTTTTCCTGTTCCAGCAGCCCCATATATTAGAGCAACTGTACTATTTTCATACATATTTAATAATATATTTTCTTTTTCTGGGCAATTAATTAAGTAATTTCCTTGATTTATAAAACTTTGAAATGATGCTTTATAGCCTCTTATTCCATGATTTGTCAAGGAGTTCAACTTATTAATTATATTAATAGTGTCATCTTCATATCCATGAATATATAAATTATTATTTTCTATTACCAAACACCTATTAGGTTTATGTTTATAATAAATTTTATTATTATAAGAATTGACCAATGTAGGAATATCTCCAAATTTTCTAACCTCATCTATACTAGTATATAATTTATTATTTTGCTCTGTATTCTTTTTTATATAACCTGCTAATAATTCATCATTTCTACCTTCTATAGGGACTATATCTATCAAATCATATATTGTTGGATTATGATTTATTAATGATGATGCATATGGCATTTCCTCAAATGGAATGCACCCAAATTGCAAGTATAAATTCGATAGAATAGAACAACTATCTAATGCAAGTTGATCCTTTATAATCCTATTATTGCAATTATATAATAAATATCTTAGTACAACATGTCCTTTACTATTATTTTTTATATAATATCTACAGTTATCAATTAAATCCAATATTCCAGTTGTTGTTGAATTACTTTTTATTTTTTCTTTTATTTTATCATAATATATATCATTTATTGTTGCTAAATCTAATAAACTATATTGTGCTTTTGTTAGTAAGCTCATAACTTCTGTATATTCTTTGTTGTTAGCTTTATATTTTTTATTAATTCCAAAAACCTTATAAAAATTATTTATTTCACATTCTCTTATAGCAACAGACCAGTTGTTTATTATATTTATTGCCATGTCTCTTCCAAGAATATTTACTTTTGCTTTAACAATAGACAACTTTATTGAATAATTTGGCATAATATGCATTCTAGTAAATGCTATAATTTTATCATACTTATTAACCTTATCTTTAGCTGGTGATAAAGTAACTTCATAATATATTTTTCCATTAACAAAAAAAGTTTTTAATTTTTGCACATAATATTTATCCCCATTGAATTGATCAGATGTATTAATTGGAACCTGTTTTATTACATTAGCAACCTTTTTATAATAATCACTAAAAGTACTATCTAAATCAAGTGGAAAATCAGTTATATTATTTAGAATATCTATGCTATAAAATATCTTCATATAATCCTTCAATAATATTAGATATTTATAATATTTAAGCATAAGACTTTCTGCAGAATCGTTGTTTTCTATATAGTGTGACCTTGATATCTGCAGATAATAATGGAATCTTTCAATAAATTTTATTTTTCCCCTACTTTTTATATAATCTAATGCAATTCTAACGGTTCCATTATCGTAATTAATTGTTTCTGTTTTGCCTGTTAAATATATCTTAACAGCAATATATTCTACAAAGGTTCTTAATGCATTTAATAAGTTTTGAGATAAGAATCCGCGGTCATCATCAGAAAATTTTTTTATATTTCGTTCAATATTTGAATTAGATTCCATTATTCTTTTATCTATACTATTAAAATCATATTTTTCTTCAATTTTTATCATATTAATTAGTCCTTTCTCATATAATGTAAAAAGCAAAATAATTCTGTAATATATAATTACTATTATTTTGCTTTTCTTTAGTTTATTTATTTCCAATATAATATTTAATCATTTCTGTGTATTGATCTTGTGCATTTAAACAAGTATCTATTAAATAACCTTTTTCTTTATTAGTTTGATATCGATTTAATCCCCTATAGTAGAATAATTTATCTTTATCTAAAATAATAAATGGTACTATATTATTTTTCAAGCATTCTTTAAAAGCAATTATTCTACCAACTCTACCATTTCCATCTTGAAATGGATGTATCTTTTCAAATTTAGAATGAAATTCTATTATTTCATTTATTGTTATTTTATTTAATTCCCCATACCATTCTAATAATTTTTTCATATCTTTTTCAACATTTTTCGGTTCCGTAGTTTTAAGTCCTCCTACTTCATTAGGTAATTTTTTATAATCTCCAACTATAAACCAATCTTTCCTACTATCTGACGTTCCCTCTTTTAATATTTTGTGAAATTCTTTTATCATTTTTTCTGTTAATTTTTTATCTGCTATTTCTAACATATAATCAACTAATTTAAAATGATTAGCAGTTTCTAACACATCATCTAAATCTGTTACTGAGTCTTTTTCTGCTAATAATGTGTTAGTTTCATAAATATATCTAGTCTGATCTTCTGTAAGTTTACTTCCCTCAATATGATTAGTATTATATGCAAAAGTTATTTGAGTATTATGATATAAATTACCTTTTAGTTTCATTTTTTTTTGTTCTCTTAATACTTCTAAAATATTTATTCTTGATATATCAAAAGTATCTTCTTTTATCAATTCATCTACTGATACTTCAAACAAGTCAGCTAATTTCTTTAATGATTCTATATTAGGTTCTAAAGTTCCAGCTTCATATTTGGAAATAGTTGCTGCTTTTACTCCTAATGTTTCTGCAACTTCATTTTGAGTCATTTTTTTATTTTCTCTATATAATTTTATCTTTTCTCCTAACATAATAAAAACTCTCCTTTTTGATTATAATAATATTATATCATATTATTTCCGAAAAAGAAAGTTTTTATTTATGTTTTGTGTAATTATTTCCAAAAAGGAATTTGTTTTATTATTCTTTATTCATATTTTCTTTTAAAGTTTTTCCATCTCTATTTTTCCATTGTGTTAATCCATTTGAATTTCTGCCTAATACCATAGCTGCTGCAGTAGATGGTGAAGAAAATATTATATCTTTTAGAAATACCCCTTGGTCTACTATTTTTTGATTTCTTAATTCATTCCATTTATTTCTTAAAGACTGACTACTAGCTTTTTTAAACTCTTCACTACTTTGTGAACCTTTAAAAACTATAAATCCCTCTTCTGATTGAGCACCAGACGCTTTTAATCCAATAGAATTAATATAATAAATTTCTTCTTCTTTAACTTCTTGTTGCGTTAGAATCTTATCAAAAATACGATATCCATATACTGAAGTTAACAATACTATTTTTTCATAAAATTTCACTGCTCTTATTTCATCTGCACCATCTAAAGAAGATTTTGTTGGTTCTGTATCATTATCAATAATAAATCTTTCAACTTCTTTTGCTTTTGTATATAGCATATTTTCAATAAATTTTATATGTGCTTTATTTAAAGAATTATTTTGACTAACAAATACTAAACAATCATTCCAAAAATCTTTTGTTTTATTATGTTGTAATAGTCTTTTATATATGTTTTCTGCCTCACCTATATATGCTCTATTTTCTCCTGTTTCTTCATCAACACCAAATAAAATATATACCCCTGTGTTTTCTATATTTTTAAGCTCTTTTGATTCGTTTAACCTATTTCTAGGAATCTTATAACTTACTCCTATCCATTCATCTAAATTGCACTGTACTATTCCAGTTGGCATTCCATTTCTTAATATCATTGTAATTACACTTGTTTCCATATATTTTCCTCGCTTTTAATTGCATATTGTTTTTATATTTTCTTCCATATCTTCATCAAGTTTCAAGATTTCTTTTTCGCATCTTGATATTTTATCATTTATTATCGAAATATCTTTTACAAATTTTTCTTGTTCATCATAATTAACAACAGGGATCTTAACTTCCTTAATTTTATTTAGATGAAGATTAGGAACACCCATACCAATAACTTTATTTAAAAATTCATTTCTAATCGTTTCTGAATTTATCACTTCTAAAACATATTCTGGCAAAATATTATTTTTAGTTCTTAATACTGCTAAACTAACGTAAACATCAAATGGAATATCTCTATCAACTATTGCTGCATATCCTATTGTACCATTTTTAGCTATTAGAATATCATTTAATTTAGGCGAAATTCTTTTAGAAAGCTTCTCATGTAACTGATTTGATACATATTTTATATTATCCCAATCTATTTTTTTATTTATTACATTTGTCGCTGATAAAAAAGGAATTCCATTTTTAGTATATTCAGGAGTATTATGTGTTCCGTCAGTAATTAATTCGCATATTTCATCTAATGTATTATATGTCTTTGTATTAAATGTTGAATTTATCAATTTATTCTTTTCATTAAAATAATCTTTTATTTTTTCTTCTATATTTTTCTTTTGCTCTTGGATTTCATTAGCTCTTTTAGTAAATTTATCTTGTATGTTGGTAGGAGGTACAGGAATTAATATATTCTTTAAGTTTTCTTGATTTATCCCTCCTATTCCAGCACCATTTACGTTTGCTTTTAATATTTCTTGTCCTTTCTTTGATCCAAGTATATAAAATAAATAGTCCTGAGAAACATTTTGATTAGTTCTTATAATATAAACATGTTCATTTGCTAACATTTCCTCATTAATTTTATTTGGTATTTTACAAATCTTCCCTGACAAAGCACCATCCTTACATATTAGTATATCTCCACCATTAATTTTACCTGTATTTGCTTTGTCATAAAAATCCTTTGGTACATATTTTTTATTTTTTAAATCAAGTTTTTGATTTAATCCAATATGTTCCCCACCAATAGATATAATCCCTGTTTTATATTTTGACACTCCGCCTCTTGGTCTATCTCCAACTTCTATTGTATCTAATAAATTTCCTAGTTTCATATTTGAATAGTTACTGTTAAATTTTATTTTTTTTTTGTTTATTAAAGAAATGCTTTTATCAAAAATAACTTTTGTAAAATCCAATAAATCAGTGGTTTTTACTATTTTTATATTTTTACTAATTTCTTCTTTAATATCAATTTGCTTATTTAATAATGCATTTTTTACATAATAATTTGCTTTTAAACTATTATCATCACAATTATCATCGTATAAACTTGTTACATGATTACCTTTTTCGTCTCTATATATCTTTATTCCTTCTGATCCTCTTCTATTGCTAAACTCATATCCTAGAAAATCTTTCTCATCTTGTTTTTGTTTAGATTTTACTTTTATGATAGTAGTCATATCGTTGCACATCAAAATGTAATTAAATAATTTTTCTCTCTCAGTAGATATAATTGTATTTACAATAAGTTCATCAATATCAATTCTATCTAGACTTTTCTTTGATTTTAGTATAGTATTTATTACATGATTTTTATATTCTTTATAAAAATTATGTTTTAAAATATTTTTATTTGGAATTTTTCTGAATATTGATAAATAATCTGTAATATCAATATTTTCATAAACATCCTCTAAATACTTGCTAACAATACTTGTTATTCCGTTAATAGTAAAATCTTGTGGATTATCAATAAAATTATTTAATGCATATTCTATATTTTTGTGAAAAATATCTTCCCTTCGTTCTAAAAATAAAGTCACTGTATTAGTTCCTGTAGCCATAAATGTATTTGAACCAAATTCAGTAATAGCTGCTACTCTAAAATACTTAAATAGTAATTCTCTAGTTGGAATATATATTCCAGAATTTGTCAGAATTGAAATAGGCAATATAATTCCAGCAATTCCTCCTGGTTTTAATAATTGTTTTGTTCTTTCTATAAATAAACATTCTATTTCAGAACTATCATCTGTTAAATATTTATATAGTTCAAAACTATCTTTTCCATTCTCTAGAGTATTTTTGAATGAAGATACCGAATAAGGTGGATTAGCTATTACAATATCAAATTGTTTATTATCTTGGTGGTTTTCTTTACTATATTCTTTAAGTATTCCCTTATAATCTTTTGATTTTTCAAAATTATCTAATCCATTTGCCCTTATAATATTAGCATCACCATCTCCATTTAAAAATGAACTTACTTTTGTTGTTTTTACTAATCTATAATCTGCTTCTATTCCATATACACAATCATTAGCCCACTTAAACTCTCCTTGTTTCCATAGGTTAATATTATCTTTTGCTTCTCTTCTAATGTTAGTTGAATCATACTTTGAAATAACTTTTTGTAACTCGTCCATATATTCTGTTAGGAAATGTCCACTGCCAGAAGCATAATCAATAGCAATCGGTAAAATATTATTTTCATCATTATTAATTTTTTTGTCTATTATTTCTTTTATAGGAATTGATGAAATAATAAATTTTGCAATGGGTACAGGTGTAAAAAACTGACCAGCTTCCTGTTTTATACTTGTATTCAATAATAGTTCAAAAAAATCTCCAAGAAATTGTTGTTTATGTGAATATCTAAATTGATATGGTTGCAATAATTCTACAATTTCTTTAACTACAATTCCATTCATTTTAAAAGACTGTTCATTATATACTTCTTTAAATGCAAATTCTGGATTTTTTTGTAGTCTCAATTTTTGAAACATCTCTTCAATTTGATTTTTAGTGTTTTCCTCATGAATATTTGCTAATTTATTTTTTAAATCCTCTTCTGAATAATCTGTAACTTCTATTTCAAGAAATTTTTTCATTCCTCGTTTATATAAATTATTAAGCCTTCCTTGTAATTTTTCATCTGTATCATCTTCACGCCATTGAAAATCAACTTCTTCTTCATCTCTTTTATCTTCATCTATTATTTTGCATATAAATAAATTTAATATCTTATTAAATGCATTTGGCTTGTCTGAAACCGCATTATGCCTTAAAATTTCTGCAAATTGGTTAAAAATTCTTCCACTATCATCTTGACTTAGTTCTTTTAGCTGTCCTCTTCTTAAGGATTTATTCTCAAAATCATAACAATTTACCCATTCCTCAAAAATACCATTATCGTAAAAATTTTTATTCCAATAATCATAAATTTCTTTTTGATTATTAAGTTCATTCCATATCTTATCTACTTTAACAATTGAATTTTTGTATTCTATTTTCTCATTTATTAATTTAGAAGTATATAGGCATAAATATTCAGCTGATTTATCTTGAATATAATAAGAAAAAAGTTGTCCCCCGTAATTTAACATTCTTTTCTGTTCTTTTTTATATTCTTCGCCCCATGTTTTACATTCAATCATTATATATGCTTTATTATCTTTAAAAATTAGAATATCTAATTTCCCTTTTTCTTTTCTTCCAAGTGGAAATTTGTGTTCTAAAGATAAATCTTCAGGATTATATCCCTTTTCCAATATTCTATCTATACACTCTAAAACAACAAAATTTTCTGAATTTTCAAAATTACTAGTAGTTAGATCTCCTATTTTGATCAAATTTCCATAATTTATTTTTTGTTCTTCGAAATTAATATTTATAATATATCCATTATAGTTTTTTTCAAAAATGTCTTTAACCCCATCTTTAGGATAATAATTTAATTTTAATAACAATTTTTTTATTTGTTCATTAGATATCTTCATTTTATTTCCCCCATAGCATTATATCATAAAAAAATTTTTTTGCATAGCCCTTTTCGACATTTTTTTCAATCCTATAAATTACTTATCTCAAGCATATTTTCGCCATTTTAGTGCTTAATTTCTTCCAAAAAATTCATCATATATGTAACCGTCTTTTATATACTTCTCTGTCAATTCCATTTTGTATTTTACTAATAGTTCTAAATACTTTTGTTTAAATACATTTTTACAAAGCCATTCCACTCCTCCTTTTGAAATTATCACTTTATTATTTATTAAAAATTTATATTCACTCAATCCACAGTCACACAGTTTCTTAATTGCTTTTCTAACAGTAATATCTTTTCTATTAAAATACTTACATAATTGTTTTATATTCATATCTTCATTCCACCAATTTTCATCGTGATCCACCTTCAGAAATTCTTCATATAATTTAATTCTTGTTTCAAAAAAATCTACATCAGCATCAATTAATGATTTTTCTTTTTGAAAATATACTCGCTTTAACCATTCATATCCCTCTATTAAAATAAAATATTTTCTACTTCTAATTTTCTCACTTCTCCATCTACATGTTGGATGTTTTTTTACCATAACATCTACAGCTTTTCTTAAATCCATATGAGTTATTTCTTTTCCATGTTTAGTTGTTATTCCTAATGAATGTAGTCTCTTTAAAATTTTGTTATAAGATAAGAAAATACTATCTAAAACTTGCTCTGAATCTCTTCTCATTTTTTCATCACTTCCTTAATATAAAATTTATTAATGCTAGTTTACAAAGCATTAATAATTAGCAAAATTTATTTTGCTCGAATTTTAGGTAGTATTTTTTAGTACCTAATATTCGCCAGCCTGGTGTCTTGACACCTTTTTTGCTGTTTAGGGCAAAATGCCCTAAAACCTTTTTAGCTCTCCGAGGGATATTTTTATTATAAAAATTAGGACAAATATGTACAAAAATTTATACTTTCTTGTCCTAATTTTTTCATTCATTTCTATTTACTTTTTTGAAAAATCAATTATAATTTTTATATAAAATATTTAAAAAAGTTATCTTTTTAGTTAGTTATTGTTACCGCAATTACTAACTTTTTTCTTTTGAATTCTATGATCTATATCATCAATCTTTACTAAATAGCACATCTCATATAGTCGAGAAATGATTGACTTTGCTGTTTCAATTTCTTCATTAATACTTAACCTTTTTACTAGAGAATTTTGATTATAATTTGTTGTTATAATTACTGGTAAATTATTTTCATATCTACTATTTATGATAGTAAATAATTTTTCTAATCCCCATTCACTTGGCTTTTCTTTCCCTAAATCATCTATAATTAATAGATCAACATTTTCATATAGTTTGATGATTTCCATCTCAGAAATACTATTATCTATTTCATATGAATTTCGTAATTCTGCTAATAAATTAATTAATGTTCCGTATATTACTGGTATTCCGTTTTCTATAAATTTATTTGCAATACTACATGCTAAATGTGTTTTACCCACTCCATTATTTCCAACTAAAATGAGTCCTTTTTTCTCTATGTTATTTACTAATTTTTCACTATAATTTTTTAAATTATTAAATGCTTTCTTATTGCTATTATTAATTTCAAAATTGTCAAATTTATAGATCAAGTTTCTTTTACTCATCTTACTGTTTTTTATAATTTTTTCAACTTTTCTCGAAAACTCTTGCATTAATTCTAGCTTTTTTTCTTCTTCAATTATCCTTAACTTTTTCAGATCATATTCATTCCAATATTTCTGTGCATCCTTACATTTGCATCTTTCATAATCCAAAGTTATTACTCTCTTAGTACCATATAGTTCCCATTCTATTATTTTTCTGTGTAATTTATTTTTGCAATATTCACATTCAATGTAATCCCTTTTGTTAATCGAGGGTTTCAAAATTTGATTCATCTATTCTGCTCTCCTTTCTATTTTCTTCTTTTCTTGTCTTTTCTTCTGTAACTTTATTCAAACTTTTTTCAATTAAATTTTCTTCAACTACTTTATTTGATTTTCCAATTTTCTTTAGCTTTTCAGCACTTTGATACTTGCTCCAATTCTTTACGAAGTATGTATCATTTTTATAAATTAGCATTCCTAAATCGATAAATTTTTGTAAAATTTTCGTAAATGTTTTCGAAGATTTTCCAATAATATTTGTAAAATCTTTGATTTTAAATGGTGTATTATCGCTAATATATAGTCCACCATCTCTGTTACATTCTCCAGCAATAGTTAAAATCTGAATCCATATTCTAAAATAGGTGTCCCCTTCCCTTTCTTTTAGTAGGATTTTAATTTTTCTATTTGAAAATATACTTGTATTTACTTTTATCCATCCAACTTGTCCCATATCCTCCCTTCTTTCTAGCAAGATTCTTCAATAGAATCATTTTCTTTTTTGCTTAGATAAATATCTAAGGCTTCTTTTCTGAATAAAATTCTTTTCCCAACTCTAGAGCAAGGAATTTGTTTTCTTTTAACTAATTGCGTAATTAACCAATATGAAATTCCTAAATATTCTGCTGCTTCTTTTGCAGTTAGAGTTGTTCTTTTAATGTTATTTAGTGCCATTTCTTTCACCTCCTAATATTTTTATAATTGTAGTTGACATATATAAATTATTATGGTATTATTTTGTCATACAATTATTATTTTTGTTTTTGATTGTATGGCTCTTTTATATAATATTTTTCTGATATATGTAACCTTACAATTGAAAAAAGTTCAAAAATTTTTAATTTGTAGATATTAGGAGGTAAAGATGTCACTATATAATATTGCTTTCGATACTAATAATAAAACAGAATGTTTAAATCACTTTTCTATTAAGAAAAAGAAAGGATTTATATTCAAATCTGTAAATCGTTGTGAAATAAGACCTCTTGGTAGCATTCTTTTAGATTTTCTCAATATAGATATTGAAAACGGTGAAGATATGGTTAACTTTATAGCTAATTACTGTTTAGAGGATTTATTATTCAAATTGGCTAAAAAATCCAAATTAAATATATCTAAATATTATAAAAATGATAACTTTTACATAACAGAACAGGCATTATCAGACTTATTCTTTACCTTACAATCTGAATATGAAGATGACTTTGAATTTTATCAAGATATATTTATTAATCTTATAACAAGTGAAAAAGAAAATATAAGCCCTAAAGAATTCGATAAAATCGAGGCTGATTTTAGAGCAGAATTTCCTGATTTATTTGAAGACGAATCTGCTAATTTTGATTTAATAAACTTAAGTTATAGGATAAATGATTTAACATTAGATTTTACTATGGATGACTTTTACTATTTTCATAAAGAACTTAATCTGCCTAAAAGTATTCCATATTCTTTTAGAACTGATGATTATCTTAATGTGTTATTTATCTCATATAAACAGTTATTGTCTTTAGATAGTAATATTAAGATAAAAAAATGTGCTAATTGTGGTAAATACTTTATTCCAAAAACTATGCATGATACTAAATATTGCGATGAAATATTTAAAGATAATAAAACATGTAAAGAATTTGGTAGAGAACTAGCCTATAAAGAAAGTTTAGCGCAGAAGCCTATTCTTAAAGCTTATAGAAGTAGATATCAAACTCTTTCAAAGCAAGCATCTGAAAGAGAAAAACATGAAATGTATGAATATTTCAAAAAAGAAGGTCCTACAATTAGGAAAAAATTTATTGATGGAGAAATTACAGCAAAAGAATTTCAAGACTGGATTAATAGTACTAAAGTTAGGAAAAAATAATTTAATATATAAAATCCTTGCCATAGGTATGCTGAAAGGAGGTGAAAAAGTAATGGCAGGGTATCTTGAAAAGAGAGGCAAACGCTCTTGGAGATTAATTGTATCTCATGGTTATGACAGCTATGGTAACAGAATTAGATATACCAAAAGCATTAAAGCAAATAGTAGACGTGAAGCAGACAAAGAACTTGTGAACTTTGTTTATGAGATAGAAAATGGTATTGTTTTACAGAACTCTTCAATGACCTTTAAAGAATTTACAGATTTATGGGCTAAAAATTATGGTGAAAAAGAATTAGCACCTAAAACTTATGAAAGATATAAAGGAATGCTAAAATCACGAATTATCCCCTACTTCGGTCATTATAAGTTATGCAATATTAAACCAACTCACATTATGAGTTTTTACGATTATCTTTCAAAAGATCATCAACTTAAAAGATGTAAAAATCATAATGGAAAGACTGTAATGAAAGGCTTATCCTCTAAAACAATACTAGAGCACCATCGCTTACTACACGCTATGTTACAAAATGCTGTATATTGGCAAATACTACCTTATAATCCAGCAGATAGAGTAAAACCACCTAAGCATGAAAGACCTCAAATTAAATACTATGATGATGTTCAATGTAAACAATTACTAGAGGCATTAGAAAATGAAGAAATCAAATTTCAAACTATTGTTATATTAACATTGTTTACTGGTATGCGTAGAGGCGAAGTATTGGGCTTAGAATGGTCAGATATCGACTTTGAGAATGGATTTGTTAATATTACTAAGTCTAGTCAGTATATTGCAGATAAAGGCATTTTCGTAAAAGATCCAAAGACTCGTAGTTCAATTAGGAAAGTCGGAATACCTGATATTGTAATAAATATGCTTAATAAGTATAAAGCTTGGTATGATCAAGAAAAAGAAAAATGTGGCAACTTATGGGTTAACTCAAATAGACTATTTGTTACTTGGAATGGTAAGCCAATGCATCCTGATACTGTTACAGATTGGTTTCGTTCTTTCATTGAAAAGAACAATCTACCAAAAATTACTTTCCATGGTTTGCGACACACAAATGCTACTTTGCTCGTTTCACAAAATGTGGATGTAGCAGTTATAGCATCAAGATTAGGGCATGCTCAAATAACAACTACCTTAAACTTCTATGTGCATCCAGTTGAGGCTAATAATAAGGAAGCTGGTAATGTTTTAGAGAAAGTGCTCGCATAAAAACTCTTTTCAAAATTTCTCGAAAATTACTTTTTTGATTTTCTAAGTTTAATATAAATTAGTAAGGCTAAAATGTGCTATTTAATGTATAAAAATGTAGGGACTGTCCCCAAGCTGTCCCCATTTACGTAAAATTACGTCAGAAACAAAAAAATAAGAGTCCACAATCTCTTGCGACTCTAGTTAAATCCTTGGTTGCGGGGGTAAGACTCGAACTTACGACCTCCGGGTTATGAGCCCGACGAGCTGCCAACTGCTCTACCCCGCGATGTGACAACAGAATTATTATACTACTATATATATTCAAATGTCAATACTTTATGCATAAATTTATCAAAAAAATCGCATTTTTTATAAATTTAGTATTGTAATATTATGTCGTTTTATGTTATAATTTATACGTAAATTTTTTAAAAGATAGGTGTGTGGTCTTTATGGCTGAATTACGATTCATTGAAGATTTTCCTGTAAAAGGAGTAAGATTCATAGACATATCTCCAAAACTTGCAGATAAAAATGATTTTGCAAAAATTATTGAAGAAATGTGTATGGTAGTACCAAAAAATACTGATTATGTTATAGCTCCAGAATCAAGAGGATATATCTTTGGAACAGCTGTTGCAAACAAATTGAATATAGGATTTGTTCCTATTAGAAAACCTGGCAAATTACCAGAAGATTTAGTTTTAACAGTTGATTATTATAAAGAATATGGAAAAGATTCTTTATGCTTACCAACAAACGAAAATTACAAAGGAAAGAACTTCTACTTTATAGATGATGTTCTTGCAACAGGTGGAACACTTGAAGCTTCTAAAAAACTAATTGAAAAATGTGGTGGAAACTTTGTAGGTGCTGGTGTATATATTAATATAAAAGCATTAAATAATTTAGATGTAAACCATGTAGAAAATGTATAAAAAATACCCTAGAATTTAACAATTCTAGGGTATTTTTATTATAATTTTATAGCTGTTTCTAAACCAAGTTTAATCATATTAACTAAAGCTGTTTGTCTTTCTTGTGGTGTTAATTGTTCTGGTTTTACAAGTGAATCTGTAACAGATAATATACAAGCTGCTTTTTTATTTAAATGGTTTGCTATTTCAAATAAAGCAAATGATTCCATTTCAGCTGCTATACAACCATGTTTTTCATATAATTCTTTTAAATCTGCTGTTTCTGAATAGAAAGCATCTGTACTATGTACATTTCCTTGAACTACATTTAAATTCATTTCTTTAGCAGTTTCAAGAATTACATCATTGCAAGAATTCTTTGCTGCAATTGAATGTTCTTTGTTTCCATCATAAACTTCAGCAAATGTAGACTCACTGTAACCTTCGTTTACTACAATTATATCCTTTAAATTTAAATCTTGAATATAGCCACCGCAGCTTCCAATTCTTATAATGCAATCTACATCATAGAATTTAAATAATTCATGTGTATAAATTCCTACGCTTGGAATTCCCATTCCGTGTCCCATAACAGTTATTTCTTTTCCTTTGTATGTACCTGTGTAAGCAAACATTCCTCTAACAGAATTTACAAGTCTTACATTCTCCATAAAGTTTTCAGCAATATACTTTGCTCTTAGTGGATCTCCTGGCATTAAAACTATTTTTGCAATATCTTCTTTTTTAGCTTCATTATGTGGTGTCATATTATTACCTCCATTTTTTATTATTCTACAAGTAAGTATATCAAAATTTTTCCTTTTATTCAAGCTTTTTACTATATTTGTTTTTTCTAAATCGCATTATTTTTATTCTACCACTCTTTTTTATATAAAAAGCCATAATTCCAAGCACAAAAACTATCATGAATAATATTAAAACAATATCTGAATAACCCCCAACATACATTGCAATTACATTCCACGAATCACCAGCAATTCTTCCTAAAACAACAAGAACTGTGTTCCAAATTAAACTTCCTATAGTTGTAAGAATTAAAAATGGAAGCATAGCCATTTTAGCCATACCTGCAGGTACAGAAACAAGACTTCTTATTATTGGTATGAATCTACCAAAGAAAACTGCATATTTTCCTTTACTATCAAACCAATTAACAGATTTTTCAATATCTGCTTTTTCTAGTCCTAAAATCTTTCCAAATTTACTTTCTGAAAATTTCTCTAGTTTTTCAACACTTAACACTCTACCAAGTAGATATAGGATAACTGCTCCTATGACTGAGCCTACTGTTGATGCTATAATTACACCAATAACTGTGATATTTGAAATAGTTGTTGCAAACCCTCCAAAAGTTAAAATCACTTCTGATGGTATTGGAGGAAATAAATTTTCTATTGTAATTAATGATACTATTCCTAAATATCCAAATTTGTTTATTATTTCAATAATTGCAGTTTGCATTATTTCCTCCTTCTTTCTAGTTATTCATATGAATTAATTGTAGGTATTCTTAAAACCTGACCTACATAAATTAAGTTTGGATTTGCAATATTGTTTAGCCTTACAAGTCCTTCTATTGTTACTCCATATTCTTCAGAAATTTTGGTTAAAGTGTCTCCCCATTTTACAATGTATAATTTATGGCTAGAATCGTGAATTTCGTTGCTACTTAATATTGGCACTATTAAAGTTTGACCTGCATATATCAAGTTTGGGTTTGCAATACCATTTATCTTTGCCAAATACTCATATGATGTATTATATTCCACTGCAATTTGGCTTAAAGTATCTCCCCACTTGATTGTTATTGTTTTAGTTATTTCTTTTGGTTCCTTTGTTGCTTCTTTTGGAATTGGTGTATTATCAGCAAGTAATACTCCACTTGTAAAGTAATCTCTATCTACATAATCTTCTATTCCAGAAACTCTTCCTTCATCTGTATATTGAAATCCATCCCAAATTTGCCATCTTCCATTTCCTGGCTCTTGTACGTAATAATCTGCAACCCATATAGGATACTTTTCTGCTAGTCTACTTGAAAAAGTATATGCAGCATTGTATGCATCGCTATATATTATTACCTCTTTTCCACTTAATCTTTCAACTTCTTCTAAAAAAGTTTGTGAAATTAAATTTATTTCATATGTTCCAAGTTCTCCAAAGCTTTCAAAATCCATTGCTAGCCTGCAATCTATCTCAAGTTCCTTAATAACTGAAACGAAAAATTCTGCTTGTTCAATTGCCTCACTTTGGTTTCTTGCTGTTAAATAATGGTAAAAACCAACTTTAATGCCATTTGCTTTTGCTCCATTATAGTTCCTAATTGCATCTGCATCTATGTATCCGCTTCCCTCACTAGAACGAATATACACAACTTGAATTCCAGCATTTTTAACTTCTCGCCAATTGATATTACCTTGCCATTCACTAACATCTATTCCAGTATACAAGCTAGAACTAGATGGTGGGAATGCTGATACTTTAGTAGAAATCAAACACACAAAAACAAAAGCAAAAATCAAAATAAGTTTTACAAATTTCTTCATCCACATACCTCCTGCTTAAATTCTATGTAATTGATTTATAAATATTCTAAGCAAAAAAAATAAAGGCATTATCAAAATGCCTTTTAAAAATTATTATTATTTTTGTTTACTTTCTATAACATATGTATTATTTGTTGCCTCTGGTGTATGAGTTTGGTTAAAAGAATGGGCCATATAACCAGCAAAGAATCCTAATAAAAATACTACAATTCCTACAACTATTGTTTTAATACTCTCTTGTTTATTATAAATTTCCTTATCATATACTTTCATTCTTATCACTTCTCTCTTTTTTAATATATATCTATTTTACTTCATTATATGATTTTTTGCAAGTAGTTGTGTGTTTTTTTTTTTATTATCCGTGTCTTGCTCATTATGTCTTTTTTCATTTTGTTCATTATCTTTTTCTCAAGTCTTGATATGTAACTTTGTGATATTCCGAAGCATATCTGCCACTTCTTTTTGTGTTTTTTCAACTCCTGTTTTGAATCCGAACCTAAGCTCCATTATGTGTTTTTCCCTGTCTGTAAGTTTAAGTATTGCAGATTTTAAAAGCACTCTATCTACTTCATCTTCCATTGCTCTTGATGTTACATCATCATCTGTTCCGAAGTATATCTGATAGCAAAAGCTCGTTTCCATCTCCATCTTGATTTAATGGTTCATCAATAGATATTTCCCCTTTTGTTTTGTTACTACGTCTTAAATACATTAAGATTTCATTTTCTATACAGCGTGAAGCATATGTAGCAAGCTTAATGTTTTTCCCATTATTAAACGTATTTATAGCCTTCATAAGACCTATTGTTCCTATTGATATTAAGTCCTCTATTCCTATTCCCGTATTTTCAAATTTCTTAGCAATATATACAACTAACCTTAAATTATGTTCAACCAATACTTGTCTAGCTTCAAAATCGTTTGCCTCTAGTCTTTTAAGCATTTGTTCTTCCTCATCTGGTGGCAATGGTGGTGGCAGTGTTTGACTTCCTGCAATATAGAAAATGCCATCATTTTCAAAATTTCCTCCACCAAAATATTTTTTAATTTTACACCTCAAAACTTCAAGAATATCCATATCTTCACACCCTTTCTAAAAATTATTCATCTAAAATATCTAACCCCACTAAAGCGTTATATTTTCCGCTTCTACTTAATTTCCCATTATATATTCCTATAATTACATTTTTTGCCCTATATCCTATGTCTTGATATTCAATAAGAGCATTATTTAATTTGAAACCTAATATTAGTCCATTCTCTTTTCCTAATGATTTAAATGGAATTGCCCTAATTCGTTGCGAGAATGCTCCTAATTCCACATTTTTCCCATTAATGATATCATGTGTGTTGTCTACTATCTCGGCTGGCAAAAAGCCTTTTAACGTTTCCTTTTCAACGATAATTACTGGTGCCTTACTTATTGGGTCTCTTAAGAAATTTCCTGTATCTATAATTGCCTTGAAGCTCAATGTTTTTTCTTCTAACTTTAAATTCACATCACAAAACATATCCTGCTTGTTAAGTTTGCTTTTTATATTTTTAAAAGCAATTGTTATAATAATAAACCCAAGTATTCCTCCTGCAAGTATCATCTTTATTGGGTATGTACCAATTAAAACTCCATTTTGATACAAGATGTCCTCTGGCCTTACAAAATACAGCAAGGCGAATGCCACTCCACCAAATGTAAATGATGTTAAATAAAAAATTACAACATGTTTAAAAAATGATTTTAGATTGGCTGGTTTAAAAGATATATATACTATTACAAATGATAATAAGATTTTTAATATAATATTTGAATAAATTGCTATATTTGATACATAAATAATTATTGCATAAAGTGCCCCAATTGTGCTTCCTATAAGGTTTCTAACTATCTTCATGCTGTCCTTTAAAATTATCCCAGTTGCAAGTAGTATAATAGAATTCATGAATACATTTTCCATAAAAATTATATCTACATATAGGGTCATTTCCTTACCTCTTAAACATTGTACTACTTGTATTGTAAAAAGTCTGTCAATTCTTGGGCACGAAAAAAAGAAATAATCTACCTTTGTAGACTATTTCTTTTATTTTCCATTATTTTTCTATGTACTTATATTTTATTTCCTTTTTTTCTTAGGAAAGATGGTATATCTAAATCATTTGGATTATCAGATTTATTATCTGGTGTTGATGGTATTGAGTTTATTTTTTTGTTCCAAGTATTGTTTACTAAATTTTCAACACCTATTGTTGATATATTTTCATCTTTTTCAAAACCTGTTGCAATAACTGTAATTTGGATTTCATCTCCAAGACTTTCATCAGTTACAACACCAAATATGATGTTTGCTTCAGGATCTACACTGCGTTGAACAAGTTCAGCTGCTGTATTTGCTTCTTGTAAACCAAGATCTGGTCCACCAGTAATGTTTATAATTACTCCTCTTGCACCTTCTATTGATGTTTCTAGTAATGGACTTTGTATAGCTTGTTTTGCAGCATCTTCTGCTCTATTTTCTCCGCTTGCTCTACCAATACCCATATGTGCCATACCTGTATTTAACATTACAGTTTTAACATCTGCAAAGTCTAGGTTTATTAGTCCTGGTACTGAGATTAAATCTGAAATACCTTGAACACCTTGTCTTAAAACATCATCAGCCATTTTGAAAGCTTCAACAATTGATGTTTTTCTATCTATAATTTGTAATAATTTATCATTTGGAATTACTACTAATGTATCAACTTTTTCTTTTAAGTTGATTATTCCTTTTTCAGCTTGGTTAAGTCTTTTCTTTCCTTCAAAAGTAAATGGTTTTGTAACAACGCCTATTGTTAAAATTCCTAATTCTTTAGCTGTTGCTGCAACTATTGGAGCGGCTCCTGTACCAGTTCCTCCTCCCATACCTGCTGTAACGAAAACCATATCTGCACCACGTAGAACCTCTGCTATTTCAGATTTGCTTTCTTCTGCTGCTTGAGCTCCGATATCTGGGTTTGCACCAGCTCCTAGACCTCTTGTTAGTTTTTCTCCTATTTGAATTCTTGTACTTGCTTTTGATATTTGAAGAGCCTGTCTATCTGTATTTACTGCAATAAATTCTACACCTTTTATTCCAGATTCTATCATTCTATTTATTGCGTTGTTTCCTGCTCCTCCTACTCCTATTACTTTTATTAATGCTGTTCCGTCCATCATGTTATTGTTTTCTTCATATTCTGATTCCCTCATAATGCAAATTCCTCCCTTTTATATATATTTAAAATTAAAAACTTAGGTATAAAAGAATTCTTTAATTCTTTCTAATATTGTTTTGAAAAAGTTTTCGTTTGATTTAACATCAATTTTGCTTGCAACATTTTTAGCATATGGTCTGCTAGATACATATCTAACTAATGCATAACTTGATCTATATGCAGGTTTTACTGTACTTATCATTCTGCCTGTTGCAATTTTTACTGGTATATTTAAAACAATTTTTCCTGCAACATCACTTTTGCTAATACATGTAATACCTTGTCCTGTAAGGATTACATTGTTTATGTTTGATTTTATTCCAAGGCTTGTTATTTGTTTGTTTACAAGTGAGAATATTTCCTCAATTCTTGCTTCTATAACCTCTATTAGTTCTGAGCTTTTGATTACTTTGTTTCGCTCATCACCTTT
This sequence comes from uncultured Clostridium sp., assembly GCA_900553695.1. Taxonomy (GTDB): domain Bacteria; phylum Bacillota; class Clostridia; order TANB77; family CAG-508; genus UMGS1781. The sequence goes on from USEM01000012.1 coordinate 29,346, forward strand.
ATATGTAGTTAGCATTATATCTGTGTCGTTATCTATGAATGATTTTAGAGCTAAAGCATATTGTTTTTTTAATCTATCAGCTTCTTCTTCAGATATGTAAAATACTTGTGCAATATCATTTGTAATATTGTCTCCACCTAGTGGAATTGTATTTGCATATACAAAGTTTGAACCATTAAATACACCAATATCTGTGTTTCCTGCCCCTATATCTAATATCATTACATTGTCGTTCATTTCATTTACATCTAAGATTAAAGATCTTTCTGCTAAAACATTTGGTATAATTCCATCTATTTCTATATTTGCCTTTTTAAATATGCTTGTTAATTGTCTTACATAGTCTTTATCAGCAAGAATAACTTGTCCTGTAACTGTAACTGTTGAACTAAGTGCCCCAACAGGGTCTTCAACAGTTCTTCCATTGTCTAATATAAATTGATTTTTGATTAAATCAATTACTACTTTATCATCTGGAAGGTCTATGTCTCTTAGCTGTAACATGGCTGAATTTATATCCTTTGAAGTAATTCCAGCAAATTTATCTCTAGCCTCTTTTACTATACTATTTTGAACTATTTGCACATACTTACCTGGTATAGTAACATAAGCTGAGTTTATTTTTATATTTCCTTGAGCTTCTACTTCTGAAATTGTTTTTCCTATTGCAGAGGCTATTTCATCTTCATCTGTTATCTTAGTTTTTTTCATTCCAAAGCACTTACACTCTGCTATCGCAATTATTTCTAATTGATTAAAATTATTAATCTCGGCAATAACACTTGAGACTTTGGAGGTTCCAATATCTATACCTACTATTACATCCCCTATAGCCAAAATACTTCCTCCATTTATTAAAATTACCGCTATTATAATATTATGTTTTTTGGAAAAAGTCAAGAGTATTTGTAATATTTTTGTAATATTTTTGTAATAAAGTTGTAATGTTTTTTGGTATTATTTTCTGTTTTGCTTATGGTTGTAGTATTACATAGAATTATGTGTTTTTATATAAAATTTTGATATATTTTTTTTACACATTAAATGCAATTATTCCTAAAACAAAACCAATAATATTTCCAACAAAACCAATTCGTCCTTTATATAATTTATTAGATTCTGGTATAAGCTCTCCTGAAACTATGTATAGCATAGCCCCTGCTGCAATTGCTAAACAAATGCTTATCATTCCATCTGATATTTGACCTGCAAGTGCTCCAAAAAATGCACCTATTCCTGTGGTAACACCTGATAAGAATGTATAGTTTAAAGCCTTTATTTTGCTCATTCCACCGTTTTTCATAGGCACTGACATAGATAACCCTTCTGGAATATCATGAAGCAAAATTGCAATAGCTAGCGAATACCCGAAGTTTAATTGAAGCTCCAAACCCTGAGCCTATTGCTAATCCTTCTGGGAAATTATGAAGTGCTAACCCTATGCCAACAATTATTCCAGTATTTAAAAGTGAGTTACTATTTTTTTCGTTGTGTTTTCTCTTAACAATATTATCGCAAAAAAGCATTAATGCAACTCCTGCTAATGTTCCTATAATTGTGTTCCCAAGCCCTGCCATTTCTATTGCCTCTGGAATTAAATCAAAACATATAATTGCCATCATAAGGCCGAGCTGCAAGTTGCAATATAAAGCTTAAAAACCTATTGGAGTTTCTTTTCCATGTAACTCCAATAATTCCTCCTATTGTAGTTCCAAAAGTGCCAAAAAATAAACCTATCAATGTAGTTTTAAGTAAATAGTTCATATTTTCCTCCTAAACTTACATTAATAGGCTATTCAAGTACGCTTGTACTTATAACTTTTATTATTCTTTTACTTCTGTTGTAGTTTCTTCTGTTACTGTATCTACAGTTTCTTCTACAACTGGAGCTTCTGTTTCAACTGCAGGAGCTTCTTCTGGAGCTGCTTCTACTGCTTCTTCTTTTAAAACGATTTCGTTTGTTTGAATTCTTGCTCCAACTTTTTCTTTAGTCTTAGCTGATTTACCAACTCTATCCCTTAAGTAGAATAATTTAGCTCTTCTTGCTTTACCTACTCTTGTTACTTCTACTTTTTCAACTGCTGGTGAGTGAACTAAGAATGTTTTTTCAACACCTACACCTGAAGCTATTCTTCTAACTGTAAATGTTTGGTTTACTCCTCCACCTTGTACTTTTATTATTGTTCCTTCGAAAACTTGGATTCTTTCTCTGTTTCCTTCTTTTACTCTAACATGAACTTTTACTGTGTTACCAACTCTTAGTTCTGGTATTTTGTTTTTCATTTGTTCATGTTCAATTGATTTTATGATATCCATTTGATATCCTCCCTTCTTACTTATTTATTAAATCTGGTCTTTTTTGTTTTGTTATTTCTAACGATTTTGCTAATCTCCATTCATCAATTTTTTGATGATTTCCGAGATTTTAGTACCTCTGGTACTTCTCTTCCTAAGAATATTTCTGGTCTTGTATATTGTGGATATTCAAGCAAGTTATTGGTAAAAGATTCTTCCTCTATTGAAGCTTCATTTAAAACCCCTTCTACATATCTTGAAACTGAATCTACAAGTACCATTGCTGGAAGCTCTCCACCTGTTAGTACATAATCTCCAATTGATATTTCTTCTGGGTTTATTTCATCAATAACTCTCTGGTCTATTCCTTCATAGTGTCCACAAAGTAGAATTAAATGTTCTTCTTTGCTTAAACTTTGAACTATATTCTGGTTTAAAGTTTTGCCTTGAGGTGATAAATATATTACCTTTGCATTTGGTTCATAAACACTTTTATAAGCATCATATACAACATCTGGTCTTATTACCATTCCGGCTCCTCCGCCATATGGTGTATCATCTACTTTTTTGTGCTTATCTTTTGAAAAGTCTCTAATATTTATTAAATTAATATCTATTATATTCTTTTCTACTGCTCTTCCTATAATACTTTGTTTTAATGGTTCAAAGCTTTCTGGGAAAAGAGTTAATATATCTATTCTCATATTAAACCTTCCATTAAATGAATTACTATTTTCTTATTTTCAATATCAACGTTTTTTATAACATCTTCTATTGCTGGAAGTAGAATTTCTTTACCATCTAAGGTTTTTACCGTGTAAACATCATTACTTCCTGTTTGAAGCACATCTACAACTTTACCTAAATCTTCTCCTTCTTCTGTAAATACTTCTGAACCGATAATATCTACAATAAAGTACGAATCTTCTTCAAGCTCCACTGCGTCTTCTCTATTTATTTTGATATAGCAATTTTTATATTTTTCAGCTTCTGTTATATCGTCTATTCCTTCAAGTTTTAAAAGTACCATATTCTTATTATACTTAACATCTTGAATTTTAAACTCTATAAGTTCTTTAGCTTTTTGAATATATATTGTTTCTAAATCTTCAAATCTAGTAATATCATCTGTTAAAGGGCTAACCTTTAATAAACCTTTTAGACCACTTGTATTAACAATTTTTCCAACTTCTAAATATTCTTTCATATCTTATCCTATAAATTCTACAGAAACTCTTTTTTGTTCCTTGCTAGCTAGAGCTTTCATAACTGTTCTAATAGCAGCAGCTATTTTTCCCTCTCTACCAATTACTTTTCCCATATCTGTTTCTGCAACTTTAACTTCAAAAACAACTGATTTTTCTCCATCAATTTCATTTATTGAAACTTGTTCTGGAAATTCTGTTAAGCTTTTGATTATTGTTTCTAATGTTTCTTTCATATTTGCCTCCTTTACTTAAAGCCTTTTCTTATTTTGTTTCAATTAAACGTCTTACTGTATCTGTTGGTTTTGCTCCATTTTTAATCCATTGTTCAACTTTCTCTTTGTCAAAGTTAACTTCAGATGGATCTGTCATTGGGTTGTATGTTCCAATTTGTTCAATTATTTTTCCATCTCTTGGAGACTTAGAATCAGCAACAACTATGTGATAGAATGGTGCTTTTTTCTTTCCTACTCTTT
>USEM01000013.1 GCA_900553695.1 uncultured Clostridium sp.
TAGGAGAAAATAAAAAAGGAAAAAGAATAGTTGAGATAAAGAAATATAAATAAAATAAAGCCTTTTACAATAATAAAGCATATTATTGTAAAAGGTGTTTTTTATGGGAAAATATAATAGAGAAGAAGCGGTACAATACACAAAAACATGGGCATACAGCCGAAATCCCAAGTATTATAACTTTGATTCAGTAGGAGGAGACTGCACATCATTTGTATCACAATGTATATATGCAGGAGCAAAGGTAATGAATTACATCCAATATGGCTTGTATTACAAAAACGGAAATAACAAATCAGCATCATGGTCTTGAGTAGAATATTTGTATAAATTTTTAGTAAACAACAAAACAGCAGGACCATATGGAAGAGAGCTGGCTTTATCAGAACTAGAAAAAGGAGACCTAAGTAGTAATTTAAATAAAGTAGAATATAAACACCTGGTATGCTTGTTGTATTTGATAGTATATTTAAATAGTAATCTAAATAAATCACAAAACTTCCCCCAAACCCCTTGTTAAACCTCAAAATTTATGATAAAATGCTTATATGTAGCAAAGCATAGATGTGAAAATTTATGTTTGTAGGAGGTTACTGAAAAAGAAATGACAATTGAGAATGGATTAGCAACAAATTATAACAATATGACAGATGAAGGAATTATAGAACAGGTTAAAGCTGGAGATAACAATGCTTTAGACTATATAATGAATAAATATGCTGAACTTGTTAACATGAAAGCAAGTAAATTTTTTATAGTTGGAGCAGAAAAAGGAGACATAGTTCAAGAAGGACTAATTGGTTTATATAAAGCAACAAAAGCCTTTAATAACGATAAACAAAACTCCTTTAAAACATTTGCAAATATGTGTATAGAACGTCAAATAATTACTGCGATAAAAACAGCCAATAGGCAAAAAAACATTCCACTAAACTCTGCATTTTCAATAAACGCTCAAGTTTATGACGAGAATGATGAGAATGACAAAGAAGTAATAGATATTTTAAACACACATGTTGTGGAAGATCCTTCAGAGGAAATAGCTAAGAGAGAATACTTCAAATACATAAATAAAACAATAAATGAAAATTTAAGTGAACATGAAAGAAATGTTTTTAAATATTACCAACAAAATAAAACATATGAAGAAATTGCAAACAAATTAAACTGTAAAACAAAATCAGTAGATACAGCAATGACTAGAATTAGAAGAAAAGCGAATAAAATTAAAAAGCAAGTAGATGAGAATGAAAATAATTAAACCAGAGTTTGAACAAAATCAAGCTCTGGTTCTTGCATTGATTTAAAATATGATGTATAATATTTTCGTATGCACTTATAGCTCAGGTGGATAGAGCGCTCCCCTCCTAAGGGAGAGGCCGCTGGTTCGAATCCAGCTAAGTGCACCAAAAACAAAATTGAATAAGGAAGAATTTATGGAAGAAAAATTCATGAATGAAGCTTTAAAGGAAGCAAGAAAGGCTTATGAAAAGCTTGAAATACCAGTAGGTGCAGTAATTGTAAAGAACGGAAAAATAATTTCTAGAGCACATAATTTAAAAGAAACAAAGCAAACAGCAACTGCCCATGCGGAAATACTAGCAATTCAAAAGGCAAATAAAAAATTAAATAATTGGAGACTAATTGATTGCGACATGTACGTAACACTAGAACCATGCAGTATGTGCATGGGAGCAATAGTTTCTTCAAGAATTAAAAACATATATATAGGAACATTAGACCAAAAGAAAGAAGAAAAAATAGACATTCAAAAGTACAAAGAGGAATATGATGTAAATATAAAATACGGAATATGTGGAGCAGAATGTGAAAGCATTTTAAAAGAATTTTTCAAAGATTTAAGAAAAAATGGGGGATAAAATGATACTAAACAAAAACAAGAAAATGAATGTGGGTGCATATATATTAAGTCTAGTAGTAGTGTTTATGCTAATAGTTGTTTTCTTCATAATGTATAAATACCAAGTTGAAGGAGAAGCAATTCCACCATTTAACATTTCTAAAATGGTAGTTGTAAGTTCAGCTAAAACAGAAAACCTAGAACTAGTAGAAGGAATATATAATGCAGATATTGTTCAAACAAACGACATAAAAATATCAATACAAAAAAATCCTAAATACAAAAAGGAAGCAATAATTAAAAAAGTTACAATAAACAATATTCAAATTGATAAAATGCAATCAGTAGGAAACATAGAAATATATAGACCATCAATGGGAACCAAGTTATACGAATATAAAGAACAATACAAAATACAAGATAGCATAGAATATGTTGGAGCACAAGAAACCTATTTAAAAGGTGAAACTTTGGCAATTTCAAACCAAGGTGGAATTATTGAATTTTCAGTAATATTAAATAACTTAAAAAAATTACAATACAATGAAAATGAAGCAATAAAAGTTGATGGAACTTTGCTTAAACAAATAGGAGAAGATAGATTGAAATATCAAGTTTCATTTGATTTAATAATAGAACTTGAAAACAATGTAAAACTTAAAACAAAAATTGATTTAGAATTACCAGCTGGAAACATTTTAGAAAATGGCATAGAAACAATAGAAGAAACTAACATGAAAACTGTATTCAAAAGAATATAGAAATTTCACAAAAACACTTGCCAAATTTCAAATCACATTATATAATAATATCTATGAAGTTAACCTTTGTATGGAAAGTAATTCAATAAAGAGCTATGAACCTCGTCAGGTCCGGAAGGAAGCAGCGATAAATGGTAATATTTATGTGAGTTGCTTTCCATAGAGAGGTTAACTTAGGTTATAGGAGGAAAATATGGCATATACTGCTTTGTATAGAAAATTCAGACCTATAAGTTTTAGCGAAATGGTAGGTCAGGAACATATAACAAAAACACTAAAAAACCAAATTGTTGCAGGCAGAGTTGGACATGCATACCTTTTTAGTGGTGGAAGAGGAACAGGAAAAACTTCAGCAGCTAAGATTATGGCAAGAGCAATTAACTGTTTACACCCAAAAGAAGATGGCGAGCCTTGTAACGAATGCGAGATTTGCAAAGCCATATTAGACGGCTCTTTAACAGATGTTGTAGAAATGGACGCTGCTTCAAACAACAGTGTAGAAGATATAAGAGCAATAAGAGATGAAGTGAATTTCCTACCAACAGTTGCAAAATACAGAGTATATATTATAGATGAGGTTCATATGTTATCAACAGGAGCTTTCAATGCTCTTCTTAAAACACTAGAAGAACCACCAGAACATGTAAAATTTATTTTGGCAACAACAGAACCACAAAAACTACCAGCAACAATACTTTCAAGATGTCAAAGATTTGATTTTAAAAGAATTACAGTTGAAAATATTGAAAAAAGACTAAAAATAATATGCAAAGAAAGCAATATTCAAATAACAGATGAAGCCCTTAAAATGATAGCAATATTAGCAGAAGGAGCTTTAAGAGATGGAATAAGCATACTTGAAAGATGTAGCCAAGATACAGAAGGCGTTATAGATGAAGATAAAATACGTGAATTAGTTGGAATGCCAAAGTTAGAGTTAATAAAGCAAATAGTAAAAAGCATGATAGAAAAACAGCCAGAAAAAGCAATAGAAATAACAAGCTCAGTAATTGGTGAAGGAAAAGATTTAGATAATTTCCTTTGGGAAGTTATAAAATACATAAAAGATACATTAATATACAAAACAACAAATAAACTAGAGTTATATAGCAAAGAGGATATAGAATTCATAAATGGTTTAGCAAATGAAACAACAAAAGAGCGTTTATTAGAGCTTATTTATGAACTATCAGAACTTGCAAATGAAATGAAAATTTCAACACAGAAAAATATAATTTTTCAAGCGGGAATTATAAAAGCTTGCATGGAAATAGAAGTTACAACAAAAGTACCTCAAGACGCACCACCTAGAGCTCAAGAAACAGCTTCTTATGCAAGAACTGCAAAACAGACAGAATCAAGGCCAGTAGCCACCCAGGAAGCACCAAGACAACAAGCAAGTAGTACAAAGGCTTCAGGAAAATATGTAGGATATTGGCAAACTGTTTTAGATAAAATAAAACAAAGTGGAAAGATGACAATGTATGCTAACCTACTAGGAACAAGAGGAGTTTTGGTAAATGACTTAATAGTTGGCATAGAATTCCCAGGCAAAATTACAGATTTTGCAAGAAGAGTTTTAGAGGAACATGAGAATAAGGCATTGATAGAAAAGCTAGTATCAATGGAACAAGGAACAAATATGCAGGTTAGAATAATAGATAAAACAAACGAACCAAAAGAACCTGTAAAACAAGGTATAGAAGGGTTTGCAGAAGACCAAGATTTACCATTTAATGTTATAGATGAATAAGAAAGGATTGATTAGATTATGTCTAAAAGAGGAGGATTCCCAGGAATGGGAGGATTTGGTGGAATGAACATCAACCAATTAATGAAAGAAGCAAAAAAGATGCAAGCAGATATGGAAAAAACACAAGAGGAATTACAAGCAAAAGAATTTGAATCAACAGCAGGTGGAGGAGCAGTTAGTGTAAAAGTTTCAGGTTCAAAACAAATATTAGAATTAAAATTAAACAAAGATGTTGTTGACCCAGATGATGTTGAAATGTTACAAGATTTAATCATTACATGTATAAATGATGCAATGAGAAAAGTAGATAGTGCTCAATCTGCAGGATTTGGAAAATACAATATACCAGGACTAATGTAGGAGGAAGCCTTCGTGTCATACTATTCACCATCAATAGAAAAATTAATAGAAAGTTTTGAAAAATTGCCAAGTATTGGGCATAAAACAGCAACAAGGCTTGCATTTCATATGCTTAATCTAAATGAGGAATCAACTAAGGAATTTATAAACTCAATAATTGAAGCAAAGAAAAACTTAAGATATTGTTCAAAATGCTTTAACATTACAGAAACAGATCCATGCCCAATATGCTCAAGTCCAAAGAGAGATCAAAGTACAATTTGCGTTGTAGAAGATGTAAAAGATGTAGTAGCAATGGAGAAAACTCATGAATTTAAGGGAGTATACCATGTACTTCATGGTTCAATTTCCCCAATGAATGGAATTGGACCAGAGGATATAAAAATAAAAGAATTGTTAGAAAGATTAAGAGATACTGATGTTAAAGAAATAATAATAGCAACAAACCCTAGAGTAGAAGGAGAAGCAACGGCTATATATTTATCAAAACTTATAAAACCAATAGGAATAAAAGTTACAAGAATAGCACATGGAATTCCAGTTGGTGGAGATCTAGAATATACAGATGAAGTAACTTTAAGCAAAGCTCTTGAAGGAAGAAGAGAGTTATAAAGCTAAGAGTGCTAAATTATCACCTAATACTGTAAAGAAAGCAGATAAAATAAGTAAGTCGTCTTTGCTTAATTCCTTTGAAAAAGCAATAGAGAGAGTATTAGCTAATGCTAATAATTCACAATTTGAAAAGTCAGAAATACACAAAAAACTCACCTCATGTAAGTATATGAAGTGAGTTTTTGTTTTATCCTAATAATGTTTCTACAATATTTTGGGTAGAATTTTTCTTTGCAATTAATCTTGCTTTGGATTTCATGTCTTCTAGTTTTGTAGGACTATTGAAAATATCTAATAAAATGGATTCAATATTATCTGAATCTTTAACCCAAATTCCAGCACCACTATTTTCAATAAATTCAGCGTTTTCTTCTTCCTGACCAGGAAGTGGGTCAATTATAATAAGTGGTAAACCAGAGGCTAAACTCTCAGTAGTTGTAAGTCCACCAGGTTTTGTAATAACTAAGTCAGAAACACTCATAAGTTCTGGAACTTGATTTGTAAATGATAAAATTTTAACATTACTTTCAGTTCTAGTTGTCTTTACAAGTTCATCGAAACGTTCTTTCATTTTTTCATTTCTACCGGCAACTGCGACAACTTGCAAGTTTGGTAAGTTATCAATAATTGCTTTTAATCTATTAAATGTTTTATCTTTTCCAAAACCAAATTCTCCACCAGCGAAGAACAAAATTGTATTTTTATCAGAGGTTAAGCCATAATCTTCTAAAATTTTTTGTTTGTTGTAGCTTTGCAAAAATCTACTAGATAAAGGAATACCTGTTACATGAATTTTATCTTTATTAACACCTCTTGAAACTAAGTCATCTACCATTCCTTGTTGGGCAACGAAGTAGTAGTCAATAAATTCACTTTTAACAAGCCATTGATTATGTGGAGCATAATCGGTTAAAATAGTTGCAACTTTGCAATTTAATTTCCCTTTTTCCTTTAAAATAGCACACATTTGGCTACTAAAGGGGTGTGTCGAAATAATCAAATCTGGCTGAAATTCTTGAATTAATCTATTTAATTTTATAGCCATTAACCTATTAATTGTGTTACAAATTCTAGAAAGACTACCACTTTCAGAGTCATAATATAGATGTTTCCAAATCCATCTTGCATTTTTTGAAAAGTCTTTATATGCCTTTGTTGTAAGCTTATTAAAAAGCTTATTAACATATTCAACACAATCTACTAATTCAACTTGTGAATCGGAATAATTTTTTTCTATGTAATCACGAATACTTTTAGCAGCAGATAAATGTCCACCACCATAAGAACCGTAAAAGATTAATATCTTCTTCATAAAAATCACCAAAAATATTATACCATAAAATTTACAAAAAAAGAATATTTTAATAAATTTAGGAAAAAATAAATCAAGAATTAAAGTAAAGAGGAGAATTATGAAAAAGACATTTCTTTTAATTTTATTAATTTTAGTCCTAATAGTTTTAAGTTTTATATTTGTAGAACACAAAGATTATGCACAAGGTTCAGGGCAGACCTCAGATATTCAGTTGCTCGCAAGAGCAATAAATGGAGAAGCAAGAGGCGAAAGCTACGAGGGGCAAGTTGCAGTAGGAGCTGTAATTTTGAACAGAGTAAAGCACCCAAGTTTCCCAAATACGATAGCAGGAGTAATATACGAGCCAGGGGCTTTTACAGCTGTATCAGATGGGCAAATAAATCACCCAATAGACGAAAATTCAACAGTGTATAAAGCAGCAAGAGACGCAATGAATGGCTGGGATCCAACAAATGGTTGTATATACTATTTCAACCCAAATACTGCAACCAATAAATGGATATGGTCAAAGCCTATAATAAAAACAATAGGAAAGCACAATTTTTGTACAGAATAATTTTTAGGAGGAATTATGAAAAATAACATTTTAAGAACAATGAAAAAGAATTATATGTATGGAATAACTATAGTTTTAGTTATTGCAATAATTGTAATGGGAGTAATGCTATATAACCAAAGAAATAAATATGCAATTACAACCGAAAACACATATAACCTTGCACTTTATGAGTTAGTAGATTATATAAATGATGTGGAAAATTATTTGGCAAAGTCAATGATATCAAGTTCAGCAGAGCAAGGGTCAGAAACATTAATGCATGTGTGGAGAGAAGCAAATTTAGCTCAAGTGTATTTATCTCAGCTACCTATTTCAACAAACGAACTTAGTAGTACAGCAAAGTTTTTAAACCAAGTAAGTGATTATAGCCATAGTTTAGCTATAAAAACAATTGATGGAGAAGATTTAACACAAGAAGAATTAGATAATTTAAAAAAGTTATATGAATATTCAAAAAATTTAAATAGCACATTGGAGCAACTATCATCAGAAATGGGTAGTGGCAAAATTAGTTGGAAAGAATTAACGGAAAATGTAGATACAAGTTTTGCACAACAAGTTGATAATTTGTCTGCAACAAGTTTTAGCAATATTAACGAAAATTTTGGCGATTATGAAGGATTGATTTATGATGGTGCATATTCTGAACACATGGAAAGCATAGAGAAAAAAGGCTTAGTAGGAGATGATGTAACAGAAGAACAAGCAAAACAAAAAGCCATAAGCTTTGTACGGACAAGATAGAGTGGAAAATGTTCAATCAAATGGTTTAATAGAAAATGGAAATATTGCTGTTTATGATTTTACAATTAGAATTAAAAATGAAGATTACAATAACCCACTTACAATATCAGTTTCTAAAAAAGGTGGGCATATAGTAGTAGCAAATCACAACAGAAATATTACAGAAGAAAAAATACAAATAGATGAGGCAAACGAAATTGGCAAAAATTTCTTATACAACCTTGGAATACCAGATATGAAACCAACTTATTATTTAAAACAAGGTGGAGCAGTAACTATAAACTATGCATATCTTCAAGACAATGTAACTATATATCCAGATTTAATAAAAGTTAAAATAGCACTAGATAATGGAGAAGTTTTAGGAATGGAAACAACAGGATATTTAAATAATCACACACAAAGAACTATCGAAACACCAAGCATTAGTTTAGAAAAAGCAAAAGCATCTTTGAATAAAAAACTTAGCATTACAAGCGAAGACTTAGCAATAATTCCAACAGAATGGAATACAGAAATATTCTGCTATGAATTTAAAGGCAGAGTGGACGATACAGATTTCCTAGTGTATGTTAATGCACAAACTGGAAAAGAAGAAAACATCTTGGTTATAATAGATACACCTGATGGAATTTTAACACAATAAAGAAAACCTTAACTAAAAGAACACTAAATGCTTTAAAAAACTCGGCTCAGTTGTCTAGCAAATGTTCGCAGAATTTCTAAATACCTTTTATGGCACCCTTTCAATGTAAAATTGAACTATTTCCATAAAATTTATTAAGAAATTCTATGCTCCATTTCCTAGAACCCCTCACTTCGTTTTTTAAACATTTTAGTGTTCTTTATTTGAAAATTTTTCTAGTGTATTTTATGTGTTTTTGTGCAAACTAATTTTAAGAAAAGTGATTTTTCATTTTTCTTAAAATTAAGGAGGATTTTTAAGATGTCAGGGAACAAAAACTTAATGTCTGAAAATCTAAAAACAGAAATAGCAAAAGAACTGGGAGTATATGATGTAGTTAAACGTGATGGGAGTTGGGGAAATGTGTCTGCTAAAAAGTGCGGTTCGATGGTTGCGAAGGCAATAGAAATCGCAAACAGAAGTGTATAGTAAAAGCAGAGTAAAAGTAATAGGAACCTTTTTTAGGGTTCCTATTTATATGCCAATTTAAACTACCTACAAAGGGTTGATTATTTGTTAGTTTTGTTATATAATTATGCAAGAATTTTGGAGGTAAAGTATGTTTATAAAAAACGTTGTAACGAACCTAAAAAAATATATGTTTTTATTACAGCAATTAGTATCAAGAGATTTTAAGGTTAAATATAAAAGATCAATTTTAGGAGTAGTATGGAGTTTACTATATCCACTTTTAACAATGGCTGTTATGGCAATTGTATTTTCAAATGTATTTAAATTCAGCACACCAGGAGTCAGTTATTTAGCATATTTACTTTCTGGATTAGTTATGTTCAATTATTTTAGTGAGGCTTCAAATTTAGCAATGAGTTCCGTTGTAGCGAATTTTTCACTTTTAAATAAGATATATATTCCAAAATATATTTTTCCACTTTCAAAGTGCTTATTTGTTGGAATTAACTTTTTACTTACATTAATTCCATTATACGTTGTGCTTTTTGCAACTGGAACAGGCATAAATATTTATCACATATTCTTACCTTATGCATTCTTATGTTTATTCATGTTTACTCTAGGAATGGGATTTATTTTATCAGCGGTATCAGTATTTTTAAGAGATATGTTTTATATTTATGGTATTGTAATTATGATGTGGACATACCTAACACCAATAATGTATGATATAAGCACAATTTCACCAACATTACAACCATTTTTAAAACTTAACCCTTTATACCACTACATAAATTTTGCAAGAGAGATAATTTTATATGGAAGAATACCACAGCCTTTTACATGGCTTACATGCATAGTTTCAGCAGTTGTAGTTTTAATAATTGGAGTTGTTGTATTTAAGAAAACACAAGATAAATTTATTTATTACGTATAGTTGTAGGAGGAAATATGATTAAAGTAGATAATGTATCAATGAGATTTAATCTTGGAATAGAAAAAAATTTTTCACTAAAACTTTTCTTCATAAACTTGTTTAAACCTAGAAAGAAAAAAGGCAAAAAACCCGATTTTTGGGCACTTAAAGATGTTTCTTTTAAGGTTAAAAGAGGTGAAGTTGTAGGATTTATTGGTAGCAATGGAGCCGGTAAATCTACCATGCTTAAAGTGATTGCTGGCGTTATGAAACCTACAAAAGGAAAGGTTGAAGTGCATGGAAACATTTGCCCTATGATCGAGCTAGGGGCTGGTTTTGATATGGATTTAACTGCAAGAGAAAATATATTTTTAAATGGAGCAGTTCTTGGCTATAGCAAAAAATTTATAGAAGAAAAATTTGATGAGATAGTTGAATTCTCTGAACTAAAAGACTTCTTAGATGTGCCAGTAAGAAACTTTTCATCAGGTATGACAGCGCGTTTAGCTTTTTCAATAGCAACAGTTGTAGATCCTGAAATACTAATAGTAGACGAAATTTTATCTGTTGGGGATATGGCTTTCCAAGCAAAGAGTGAAGCAAAGATGAGAAGCATGATAGGTGGAGGAACAACAGTACTATATGTTTCACATTCTATTAATTCAATAAAGAGTATTTGCGACAAAGCAGTATGGTTAGACCATGGTAAAGTTATAAAAATGGGACCTGCAGAAGAAATCTGTGATGAATATTCAAAAAGTATAGGTGTATAGAATGAGTAAAATTATATTCTTTTCACGTAATTTATGCATAGGTGGAATGGAAAAGGCTTTAGTTACATTAATAAACTCAATAGATATAAAGAAAGATGAAGTAACTTTAGTGCTTGAACATAAAGAAGGGGAACTATGCAAAGAACTTAATAAAAATGTTAAAGTTGTAGATTATGATTTGTCAAATAATAGGAACATAATCATAAGACGCTTTATAAATCTAGTAAAGAAAATCAAATTTGTAATTCAAAATTACCACAAATATGATTGTGCTATTAGTTATGCAACATATTCAGTTTTTTCTAGTCAAATGGCTAGAAAATGTTCAAAAAATAGTATTGTATTTATACATAGTGATTATTATAGCTTGTATAATGGAGAAGCAGAACAGATAAGGGGATTTTTCAAAGAAATTCAAGCTGACAAGTTTAATAAAATTATATTTGTAAGTAGGGAATCAAGAGAAAAACTAATTAAAGTAATACCAGAAATAAAAACAAAATCTTTAGTTCTTGGAAATCTAGTAGACTACAAAAATATAATAGAATTAGCTAATAAAGAAGAAATTAAAATGAACGATAAAATAGTTAATATAATATTTGTGGGAAGACTAGATGACCATTCAAAAAATATCAGTCAATTAATAAAAAAAATTAATAATAACAAAGAAAAAGACAAGTTTAATTTATACATAGTTGGAACTGGACCAGATGAAATAAAATTAAAAAAACTTTGTAAGTCAAGTAATATAATATTTGTAGGAGAAAAAGAAAATCCATATCCATACATCAAGGCAAGTGATTATTTGATTTTATCATCAAAATATGAGGGATTCCCAATGGTGTATAGTGAAGCAACGTTGCTCGATACAAAAATTATTACAACAGTACCAGTTGAAGATGAACAAATATGCTATAATGGTAAGAATGTAATAAGATTAGAAAAGGATTTAAGCAACTTTGACGAAATTATAAGTGGAATAGTAAAATACAAAATAGATATTAAAGTTCCTAAAATGGACTTTGAAATTATAAATGAAAATAAAATGGAAATTTTTAAGAAAATTGTAACGAATAAATAACAAGAGGTGATTTTTGAAATTATGGAAAAATATATTCATTATTGCTGGTTTGGTGATGCAAATCCATCAGGGTTGGCAAAGAAATGTATAAAAAGCTGGAAGAAATACTTACCAGATTATGAAATTATAGAATGGAATGAGGAAAACTTTGATGTAAACATTACTAAGTTTTCAAAAAGTGCATATGAGACAAAAAGATGGGCTTTTGTTAGTGATGTAGCAAGGGTATATGCCTTGAAGAAAATGGGCGGAATATATTTTGATACAGATATGATGATAACTAAAAAGCCAGATAAAGAAATGCTAAACTCAAGTTTCTTTGTAGGCTGGGAATCTGATATAAATGTTGCAGTTGGAGTAATGGGAGCAGAAAAGAATAATAAAGTAATTGAAAGCCTTTGGAACGTATATGAAAATGCAGAGTTTGATCCAAATGATTTATATAGAATTACTATACCAAGATTACTTACAAATTTATTAAAAAAAGAATACAATATGCAAACAGAATGCTTTGAAAACCAAAAACTAGGTGACAATATTAACATATATGCAAGAGACTATTTCTATCCAATTAGTAGTGATAGAAATCTAGAAAATATGTTCACAGATAGAACTTGTATGATACATTATTATAGTGGAAGCTGGTTACCAAGAGACCAACAACTACAAATAAAATTTAAGCAAATATTTGGAGAAAAATTTGGAACAATCATACTAGGAATTTTAGTTAAGGGGAAACACTTCTTAATTGGAATAGGAAAATGCGTTAAAAAGGTTGCCAAAGTATTGCTATATCCACTAGTTGTTAAAAGAAGAAAAAAGAGAAAAAACATTTTAATAAAAGTACAAAATCAGGAACTTGGAGAGAAACTTGAAAAAATAACAGGGGATTATATTGCGTTTTACAACAATGATTGGTTGGGAATAAAAAATGCAACAATTGAACTTTTTCATGAAAATGCAGTTGGAATTGAAGAACTTGCATATGATGAATTAGTTGAAGACTATGCTAAGGCAATAGTAGATAAAAAAGTAAAAATGGTTGTATTTAGTGGATTTTCATATACTTGGGATAAATTAATGAAGAAGATTAAAGAGCTAGATAGTAACATTAAAATTAAAGTTATTTGGCATGGAAGCATTTGCATGAATATATATGATTATGATTATGACATGTTTATACAAACCTTTAAGTTATTGCAAAAAAAGACAATAGACTCAATAGCTTTTGTTAAAGAAAGTATGTATAAATTCTTTAAAGAAAAAGGATACAATGTTGAGTTTTTGGCAAATAATGTAACATTAACAGATAAAGAAAAAAATCAGAAAAAGATAAAAACAGATAAAGTTAAAATAGGTATATATGCCTCAGGCGATAGATGGGTGAAAAACTTCTATAATCAGTTAGCGGCCGCAAGTTTAGTGAAAAATGCTGTAGTAGAGTGTATTCCAATTACAGGCAAAACATATGAACTAGCCGATTTATTTAATGTGGAGATTAGAGGACTAACAACAACAGTAAAACATGATGAGTTATTAAATAGAATGGCACAAAATGATATAAACTTATATGTTACATTTAGTGAATGTGCACCAATTATACCACTTGAAAGCTTAGAAGTTGGAGTGCCTTGCTTAACAGCTAATAATCATCATTATTTTGAAGGAACAGAGTTAGAGAAGTATTTAATTGTTAGAGATACAGATAACGTTTTATCTATTTATGAAGGCATAAAAAATTGCCTAGAAAATAAAGAAAAAATAATGAATGAATATAAAAATTGGAAAAAGGATAATGATAAAAAAGCTAAAGAAACATTAGAGAAATTTTTAAGGATAGGGTAATAGAGGTAAAAATGAAAGAAAAATTGTCAAAATTTATTAGTGTTTTGAAAAAAGACGGAATATTCAAAACCATGCATAAAACTTACAAATACTGCATGGCAAATTACATAAACAAAATAAACTTCATAAGAAGAATTGAATTCAAGCTTCATAAAAAAGCTATTCTAGAAAGTGTAAGAAAAGCCCTTGAAAATTCAAATTATGATAGAATTTTAGTATGGAGAGGCTCTTTTGGTTGGAATGTTCCACTATATCAAAGACCACAACATATTGCAAGATGTTTAAGCGATATGAACTGTTTAATTCTATATGAAGTAACAAGAATGACAGACAAAACAAAATTTATTGATAAATTTAAAGACAATTTATTCTTAGTGAATTATGAAATAAAAGGTTTTGAAGAATTGATATGGAACGAACTTCAAAAAGTTAATAAACCAAAATATTTACAACTATACTCAACATGCTGGGACGTAAGTGATACAACTGTTAAGAAATATGTAGATAATGGTTTTAAACTTTTATATGAGTATATAGATGATTTAAACCCAGCACTTGCAGGAACTAAAGAACTACCAGAGAATGTAAAAAAGATACATGAGTATGTATGCAAAAACATTCAAAATGCATTAGTTGTAACATCAGCAGATAAACTATTTGAGGATATTTCAACAAAAAGAAAGTCTGAAGAGAATATAGTTCTATCAAGCAATGGAGTTGAATATAATCATTTCGCAAAAGTAAAAAAAGATAAACAAGTGCTTAGTAAAAAATACCAAGCTATTATAGACCAAAAGAAGCCTATAATAGGCTATTATGGAGCATTAGCTTCATGGTTTGATTATGACCTAGTTAAAAAGCTAGCAGAAAAAAGATCAGATATTAATATTGTTCTAATAGGAATAAAATATGATAATTCTTTTGATGAAAGTAAGATAGAAGACGTTCAAAATGTTCATTACATTGGACCAGTAAATTATAACGATTTACCTAAATATGCTGTATTTTTTGATGTTTGCACAATACCATTTGTATTAAATGATATTACAGTTGCAACAAACCCTTTAAAAGCATTCGAATATATGGCATTAGAAAAACCAATAATAACAACTGCAATGAAAGAATGCAAGAAATACAAATCAATATTTATTGCAAATAATGCAGAAGAATTTATTAGCTTAACAGATAAGGCTTTAAAAATTAACAAAAAGAATAACAAAGATTATTATGAATTATTGAAAAAAGAGGCACTTGATAATACTTGGAATAAAAAGGCAGAAGAAATTATGTACTTACTAAAAAAAGAAGAAAACAAATAGAGGAGAATCTTATGGAAAAAGAAACCATTTTAGGGTTTGATGTATGCACAGCTAATAAGCAAAATCTCTTAGGAAATATCTTTAAAGATTATAAAGCAGGCATTCAACGTTTTATTGTAAATATTAATCCAGAGATTGTAACTTCAAATTATAAAAATGAAGATTATAAAAAAGCTTTAAATAGTGAGAAGTATCAAATTCCAGACGGAAGCGGTATCGTATGGGCATCAAAAAGAAATAAAGGACACATAAAAAAGAGAATAACAGGAATTGATTTAATGCTAGATATATGCAATGAAGCACAAAAATATCAAGCAAAAATTTATCTATATGGCAGTAAAAAGGAAATAGTTCAGAAAGCCAAGGAAAATTTGGAAAAAGAATATACAAAGCTACAAGTTATAGGAACATGTGATGGATATATCAATGAGGAATGGGCAGTAAAAGACATTAAAGAAACAGGTGCAGATATTGTATTTGTTGGATTAGGAAGTCCAAAACAAGAGAAATTTATTATAAACAATAAAGAAAAATTGAAAGATGTAAAAATCTTCATGCCAGTAGGGGGCTCATTTGATGTAATTAGTAAAACCAAAAAAAGAGCACCAAATTGGATAATGAAATGCAACCTAGAATGGCTATATAGGTTATTTCAAGAGCCAAAGAGAATTTTTAGACAAGTTAAATTAATTAAATTTATGTCTTTAGTAAAAGGAGAAAAAAATGGAAAAAATTAAAGTAATGACAGTATTTGGAACAAGACCAGAAGCAATAAAAATGGCACCACTTGTAAAAGAATTAAAATCAAGAGAGGAAATTGAATGTATAGTTTGCGTTACAGCACAGCATAGACAAATGCTTGACCAAGTTTTAGAGGTTTTTGATATTAAGCCAGATTATGATTTAAATATCATGCAAGTTGGACAAACCTTAAGTGATATAACAAGTAGAGCTCTAACAGGGCTTGAAAAGGTTATAAAAGAAGTTAAACCTAACATTGTTTTAGTACATGGAGATACAACAACAACATTTGCAGGAGCACTTGCAGCTTATTATAATCAAGTAGATATTGGACATGTTGAAGCAGGCTTGAGAACTTGGAATAAATACTCTCCATTCCCAGAAGAAATGAACAGACAAATGGTTGGAGTTATGGCAGATATGCATTTTGCACCAACTGAAAATAGCAAAAACAGCTTATTAAAAGAAAATAAAAAGCCAGAAACAATATATGTTACAGGAAATACAGCAATAGATGCATTAGCAACAACAGTAAAAAAGGATTATTATAATCCAGTGTTTGATTGGGTTGGAAATGATAGACTAGTTTTACTTACTGCTCATAGAAGAGAAAACCTTGGCGAACCTATGAGACACATGTTCAAAGCAATAAAAAGAATAGTAGAAGAAATAGATGATGTAAAAGTTATATACCCAGTTCATCTAAACCCAAAAGTAAGGGAAGTAGCAGATGAAATTTTAGGAGATAATGAAAAAATAAAATTAATAGAACCACTAGAAGTAATTGATTTCCATAACTTTATAAATAAATCATATTTAATACTTACAGATAGTGGAGGAATTCAAGAAGAAGCACCAGGGCTTGGAAAACCAGTTCTAGTACTTAGAGATACCACAGAAAGACCAGAAGGAATAGAAGCAGGAACATTAAAACTTGCAGGAACAAACGAAGAAACTATATATAAACTAACTAAAGAATTGTTAACAGATAAATCTGTATATGAAAGTATGAGTAAAGCAACAAACCCATATGGAGATGGAAAAGCAAGCAAAAGAATTACAGATTCAATAATAGACAAATACAGAGGAATTTTAGGTGATTAAATGAAACAAAAAGCAAAAAACATACTAGTTTTTATAGTAATACTTATAGCAGTAATAGTAGCAGTTGGATCAATCTACTACCGTATTGGTTATCCAAACCAAGAATTTGATGAAATCTTATTTCATTTATTTAACGGAGCAGAACATACATCAACAAATGTTGTAAACCATGTAATAAAGTCATGCTTTTTACCAGTTATATTGTTAACTGCAATATTGTATATTCCAGCAATAACAACTGATAAGAAGAAAATTGTAAATGTAACAACAAAACAAAAGGAATACAATGTTCAAGTGTTTCCAATAAAGTTCATCTCAAATCATAGAAAAATATATTTAACCATAATTCTAATAACTTCATTAATAATTGCAATTACTGGTTTTAAAATTGATAAATATATTGTCTACAAAATTCAACAAACAAAGCTTTTTGAAGAATACTATGTTAATGCAAAAGATGTTAATATTACATTTCCAGAAAACAAGAGAAATCTAATAATAATAATTGCAGAAAGCATGGAAAATTCTTTAATGAGCAGGGAAAATGGTGGAGACTGGAACTATTCAATAATACCAGAACTTGAGGGATTAGCAATGAAAAACACTAATTTCTCAAATACAGAAAAATTAGGAGGTATGCAACAAGTAAATGGAGCAAATTTCACAGCAGCAGGAATTATATCAATGCATTCAGGAGTACCACTTTTAGTTGCAAGTTTTGTACAAAATCGCAATGTATATAGAGGTAATGGAAAATATTTAGGGGGAGTATATACTTTAGGAGATGTATTAAAAGAAGAAGGTTATAACCTAGAAGCTATGATGGGGTCATATGCTAAATTTGGTGGTAGATATGAGTATCTTACAACACATGGACAGTATAAGATTTTTGATTATGAATATGCACTAAATCAAAACTTGATAACAGAGCAAGAAAGCAAATGGTGGGGCTTTGAAGATGATAAATTATTTGATTGGTCAAAACAAGAAATAATAAACTTATCAAAAGAAGATAAACCATTTAACTACATAATGTTAACAGCAGATACACATTTTCCAGATGGATATTTAAGTGAAAATGCAGAAAAGAAATTTAATAACCAATATGAAAATGTATATGCATATTCATCTAAAAAGATTTATGAATTTGTAAGTTGGATACAGGAACAGCCATTTTATAAAAATACAACAATAGTAATAATTGGTGATCACTTAGGCATGCAAGATAACTTCTATAATA
The DNA here is from genome assembly GCA_900553695.1 of uncultured Clostridium sp. Taxonomy (GTDB): domain Bacteria; phylum Bacillota; class Clostridia; order TANB77; family CAG-508; genus UMGS1781. Next base: position 18,081 of record USEM01000013.1, read on the forward strand.
CACAAAAAGGATATATAAGAACAGTTTATAATGCAATAATAAATCCAGCAATTGAGGAAACAAATTCAAAAAATAGAGTTTTTACTACAATGGATATGTTCCCAACAATACTTGCAAGTATTGGAGTTCAAATTGAAGGGGAAAAACTAGGACTTGGAACAAACCTATATTCAGGCGTGCCAACACTTGCAGAAACAATAGGCATACAAGAGTTAGATACAGAACTAAAAAAGAACTCATCTTTTTATAATAAAAAAATATTAGGAGATGATTATTATACAATAAAAGTAAATGAAAGAAAGGGGGACAGCTGGTTTGATGAATAAAGTGTCAATAGTTATACCAATGTACTATGAGGAGGAAGTAGCAAGAGAATGCTATAATAGACTAAAGAAAGTGCTAGATGGTTTGAAAAACTATCAAAATGAGATAATATTTGTAAATGATGGTAGTAAAGATAAGACTCTAGAAATTTTAACAGAAATAGCAAAGGAAAATACTAATGTTAAAGTTATATCTTTTGCTAGAAATTTTGGACACCAAGCAGCTGTAACTGCAGGCTTAAAGTTTGTAACAGGAGATGTAATATTAATAATAGATGCAGACTTACAAGATCCACCAGAATTATTACCAGAAATGCTTAAACTTTGGGAACAAGGTAATGAAGTAATATATGGTGAAAGAAAATCAAGAGAGGGAGAATCTAAATTCAAACTATTTACTGCAAAGATGTTTTATAAAACATTAAATGCATTATCAGATGTTGAAATACCAAAAAATACTGGCGACTTTAGATTAGTAGATAGAAAAGTTGTAGATACTATAAATAGTATGCCAGAACACAATAAGTTTTTAAGAGGACTTTTTAGTTGGGTTGGATATAAGCAATATGCTTTTAAGTATGAAAGAAAAGAAAGATTTGCAGGAGAAACCAAGTACCCATTAAAGAAAATGCTAAAACTTGCAGGAGATGGAATAATAGGCTTTTCAACCAAACCATTAAAGCTTGTTGGGGGACTTGGAATAATATCAATTATAATATCATTTATAGTTTTAATATATTCTATACTATCTTATGCATGTGATTGGAACAACCTAGAGCCAGGTTGGACTTCAATAATGGTATCAATAACATTCTTTGCGGGTGTTCAATTATTATCAATATGGATACTTTCAGAATATATAGGCAGAATATATGATGAAACAAAAAATAGACCACAATATGTAATAGATAAAACTATTAATATATAAAATTAAAGAAGCAGAAATAAAATCTGCTTCTTTAATTTTTATTGTTCTTTATTATCATTTTTAGCTCTTACAATATCTTTGTAACCTATTGCAAATATTGCAATAACCATTAGTGCAAATGATAAAGCTTTCCAAATACCACTATCTAATAAAATTATAGCAAACATACCGAAAGTTGCACTAATTGCATATAGAATTAAAACTGCCTGTTTTTGAGAGTATCCATGTTTCATAAGTTTGTGGTGCAAGTGTTCTTTATCAGCTTTAAAAACACCTTTTAAAGATTTTGTTTTTATAATTCTTCTAATTATAGCAAGGCCAGTATCTAACAAAGGCAAAGCAAATATAAGTAAAGGTGCAATAATTACAATTGCAGTATATGTTTTTGCCATACCTAAAATAGAAATAATGGATAATGAATATCCTAAAAAGTTTGAACCAGTATCACCTATAAATGTTTTTGCTGGGTTGAAATTATAAGGTAAGAAACCTAAAATACTACCAGCAAGTGCAGTAACCAATAAAATAGAAATAAGAGGTGAACCATTTAATGCAAATATTATAACAAGAGAAACACACGAAATAAGTGAAATTCCACTTGAAAGTCCGGTCTAAACCATCTATTAAATTAATAGCATTGGTAATTCCTACTATCCAAATTACTGTAACAATTATTGCCGCAATTTCTTCAGTAACAAATGTATCAAAAAATGGAAGAGATATTCTATTAATTTGTATGCCACAAATGGCAACAACAATGGCTGCAAGTATTTGCCCTGTAAGTTTTACGAAAGGGTTAATACCTTTTAAATCATCAACAAAACAAAATACACCAAGAATTACTATTCCTGAGAAAAAACCAATTAATTTTAGGTAATATTCTTCTGGTCCAAATAAATTAATAGTATTTTCAACAGACATAACTATTAGCAAATAAATTACAGAAACTGCAAAACCTGCTATTACAGCAAGTCCACCGAAGCCTTGGCATTGGCTTTTTATGAATTTTTCTTGCTTCTTTTGGAACATCTAGTGCACCAACTTTTTTTGCAAATCTAATGGTATATGGCGTAATAACATAAGCTGTGATAAATGCTAAAAGAAATGCTATGGCTATATCTCCCCACATATACAATTACTCCTTTATATAATTTTTCATTAATAATTGTATATTCAAAAAGCTTATTTGTCAATCCTTACCGTAAAAATAAATCTTACTATTTTTAATAAAATGAAAAAGATATGTTAAAACATAAATAATATTTTCATTATGAAAGCCAAAAACGCTAAAAATAAGTAATGGGAAGTAAAGAGTAATAAAAGTTCCAACTTTGATGTTAATTGAAAGAGGAAAGATATTAACTAAAAGCAAAACAAATAAAGCCCATAATACATTAAAAATTGCAGTTGAATAGTCCATAAAACCAAAAAGTCTATTTTTAAAATCATAATTTTCAGGAATTATAAATTTCATTTTGAAAAACCTCCTTTAAAAAAGTTTAATAATTGATAAGAATTTAAGCTAACATCAGTAGAAAAACCACCAACAAATTCTTTAACAAAAGAGTTAGCTTTAAACAATGTATAAATCATACCAAGATACATAATTTGCGAAGGCAAAAATGTATCATTATTATTAATTACAAAACAAACAAGTAAAATAACGGCTACAAATATTTGCAAAAATAAAACAGCAAGAAAGCTTTTTAGCCAGACCTTGAAAAATGTACTTGTTTTGGTACTTGCAAGAGATAAAAGAGCAAAAGGAGAAAGTACAATTAAAACCTTAGTAAGTATGTACCTAATGCCATAAGATACAGTAAGGCTTAAAAAACCAAAGCTAATAGAGGCTCTTAAGAAGCCGGTCAAAACTGAATAAACTAAAAGCATTAGTTGTAAAGTATTCTTTAGGTAGAATATTATTAAGCAAAGAAGAAAAAGAAACATTAACTCCTAAGCAATAGTTACCAAGTTCACAGATTAAATTAGAAATATGGGAAGCTGCCATAACTAGACCAGAGCAAATAGCTTGGCTACAATTTATAGCAAAAGCACAAAACAAAAGTTTAAAAACAAATTGAAAAGGTCTTTCAACTTGAGAAAAAGTTAAATGAGAAAGAAGATAAGATATGCCATAATAGAGCAAAAAACCATAAATAAGCGAATTACAAATTAAATTAATACCCGAATATGAGTTGGTACCCATAATAGTTTCTAAGCTATTTGTGACATCAGGAGTAATAAAAACTAATTTATCCAAAGAAGCGTAAATGTTATCATTTATTGATGATATTAAGTTAGACAGCATGCTATTAATTGCAGAAACTAAAAGATTAGTAATACTAATTTAAATCACCCCTGTTCCCCCTTGCTTACAAGTAGCTGTATAGCAGATAAAATTAAATCAATACATAAAATGAAAGCATATGAAAATAAACTTCCTCTTATAATTTTCTTACCAGTTCTAAGTCTTTCTTCATCTCCAAAGCTAAACTTTTTCATAAAAATACCAGAGCCCACAGCAACTGCGGCAGCAGGTGTAGAGATTCTTAAAAGCCAACTTTCAATTGTTTCAAAAGCACTAGTAATAGTATTTACAAGTTTTGGGTATGCACCAAAACTAAATGTGCAAAAACAATTAAGTAATACAAAAGATAAAAATAATGTATAAATAATATAATAAACTTTTTTCATTTTAACCACCTTAAATAATTTTATAATCGTCTTTCTTTTTTAGTTTTACATCTTCAAAATATGGCTTTAATATAAGTTTTTGAGGAGGTAAAATCTTTTTGCCATTGGAAAGAAAAGAAAGACAAGAAAAGGTTTCCAATTCTTGGGTAAAGAAGTTTGTATCATAAACAAAATCTGAATTAACATATGTGCTAATACTTTCTGAAACATTAGAATGCTTTGAATTAAGAGATTGAAATACATAATTATAATTTGTTTCTTGAGCATTTTCAGATATACTTTTGGAAGTTTTTGTTTTATCTTCTTTACCAATTTGTTTTTGAGCATCTTCTATTGTAAAAGTATCATCAGTTCTGTACCAAAGTTTGTTAATTAAATTTTGAACAATTGCTTTTACGGCATATTGATCCTTCAAAGAATTGAGAAGTGAAGTATAGCTCTGTGTTGCAACAATATTCATACATTTAGCTTCCCTGCTTTGTGCGAAAAACTCACTATCTGTTGAAGTAACATACTCATGGAATTCATCACAAATAAATGCAGAAGGTTTTATAAAACCAGTTGAAAGCTGTGCCAAAACTTCTGCTTGAAAATCAAGCTTTAAGTATGCTGCAACAAGTTTTGAAAGATTTTTGTAAACAGCTATATTCATATTTAAAACTACAATCTTTCCAGATTTAATAACTTCATAAAACCCTGGAAAATTAGCTTCTTTTTTGGGAGGAGAAAAAGTATTTTGAATATCAAAATCAGAAATAAAAACATTTGTCATTCTTGTAATTTCAGATTTCAAAATAGATAAAGTTCTTTCATCTAAATTTTTGTACTCAGTTTCAAAAAATGTAAGAGCAGAATGCAAGTCATATACATTAGGTGTATCTAAGACTCCGAGATTTAAATAGATTTCTTAGAAAACCAATCTTTTCACTATAGTAATTGGGAGAATTAACTAGTTTATGAATTTCTTGAAAGGTTACATATCCATCATTATAAAGTCTACAAAGTTTAATACACTCGGTTAGAACTTCTTCTGCTTTATCAAGCCAATATGACTCTGTATTATTTGGAGAAAATAGTGTTAAAACAGTTTTTAAACGATTTGCAAGTACTGCAGGCTTAAGGTTTGGTTTATCAAGTGGGTTATATTTAAATTTTCCACCAAGTTCAATAACATACAAATCATCTAATCGATTAAATTCCCTTGTGTACTTTAAAACCTGTTTAAAAAAATTACCTTTAACATCTAAAATAAGCATTCCAAATTTGTTATAATTATTGCAATTATATTCAATTAATTGTTTTACAAAAGGGTACATACTAGAGCTAGTTTTACCACTACCAATAGTTCCAGTAACAAGCATATTTTGATATAAACTCGATTCGGGCAAATAAACTGGAAAGGAGTTTATGGCGGTTTTTCCTATATAAAGGTTAAAACCTTTTTCTAAATTCATATATGGGTTTTTCTTATAAATAAACTTAAAACGTTTATTTTTGAAAATTAGTTTGAATAATGAATTAGAAAACAGAAAACAAACATAAAAAAATGTTATAAAATGAATGAGTTTAATATAATGCCATGTTACTGGTTTTAGTTTGCAAATATCAAAGGGATATATTGCATATGGTATAACAAGACTTTCAGCAAAGTAAATTGGCCTGAATAGTTTAAAAACTGGAATGATAAGTAAAAGCGAAAGCAATAAGCTTGCAACGAGTCGTAACAAAAATTTTATGAACTTCAAATTTTCCTCCTTAAGAAATTTCTTTGAATTTTAATTTTGAACCTTGTAATCCGTGAAATATATTCATTTCAAAAAATGAATAAACAGAATAAAATGTTACAAAGACATTAATAATAAAAGATGCAAAGAATAAATGAATTAATATTTTAAAAATCACACCACCTTTCAAATTTTTTACTATTCTACTACAATTTTTTCAAATTGTCTATACTTTTTTTAAAATTTATGTTAAAATATTTCCTATGTGGAAAAACTAAATGTAGAATAAGGAGGAAAAAAATGATTGAAAGAACAACAAAAATAGGCGAATTATTAGAAATAGCTCCAGAAAAAGCAGAGATTTTATTAAATGCAGGAATGCATTGTTTAGGCTGCCCAGCTTCACAAGCAGAAACAATAGAAGAAGCATGTGAAGTTCATGGAATAGACGTAGAAGAGCTATTAGAAGAAATTAATAAATAACAAAAAAACTTGGGATGAAATTTTTATCTCAAGTTTTTTTTAAGTTTATTGCTAAAAATTTTCATATATTGTATAATAGCAATATAAAAATTAGGGGGAATAAAAATGAGTTTAGAAAGTGAATTAAAAATGCTTCCAAGAGAGAAAATCTTACCAGAAAATGTTTTAGATTTATTAAAACAAAATGGATATGTTATTCAGGGAGAGCTAAAATTAAAACCTCAAGAGGATACATATTATGATAATTCAGAGCAAAGCCTTAATAAATCAGGGGCAAGCTTTAGGATAAGAAGGAAAAACGATGGAGCAGTTGTAACATATAAAACACCTATAAACTCAAATGAAGGCTTCAAACAAAGAGAAGAAATGGAAGTTGAAATTCCAAGTACATATATTGGTGAAGATGGCAGTATAGATGTGAAAGATGCTATAAGTGTTTTAAAAAGCCAATTCCCAAATGCACTTGTACCAGAAGGGTTAGATGTAGCAGTAACAGTTAAAAACAATAGAAATAAAGTAAATGTTCAAACCCCAGAAGGAACAGTAATAGAACTTGCATTTGATGATTTAAATATAACAGATGCACACGGTAGCAACTTTAAAATGAAAAATGAAATAGAAAGTGAAATACTATCAGGAGAACCAAGTGAATTAAAAAATGTTCGTAAGATAATTGGAGAAAAATTTGATGTTCAAGACAATTCATTATCAAAATATTCAAGAGCTATGAAAGAAATGCAAGAACAAAAAGATAATCTTTCTTTAGAAGAGGTTACAACTTGCTCTATTCTCAGTCACATTATAAATACAAAAGAATTTGAACAATTAAAAAAGAAAGGACAAATTCTATATGATTATAGAGTGGATTTTCCAGAACAACTCGAATTGAAAAATTTTAGAAATCCACAATATTTAATGAGAAAAATATCTGAAATTAAAAGACAGAAAAATTATCAACCAGGTAAGATTAATAATCTAGAAGATATGTTTTTATGCTTCTTTTCTGATATGGATTATCAAGATATTGAGTACAAGCTAGTAGATTTCTTAAATAAAAATTATTATAGCGAAAATGCACCAGCAACAAATAGAATGCTTCATTCTCAACAAGTAATGCTAATAACTGGTTTAATTGCAAAAAGTAAAGCAATTCCTGAAAGTGAGCAAAATAGATTACTATGCATGACATCTGGATTAGTGCACGATATAGGACATGTGCCAGGAGCACATGCAACAGAAAGAATTTTGGCTGATTATGATGGATTTTTCTCTCATGAAGTTAATGGTCAAAAAGTTGTAAGAGATATTGTTAGTCAAAAAGAAGAAAGCATCATTGCAGCTATAAAAGAATACTATAAAGATACAGGGGAAAATTTTACAGATAAAAATATTGAAGAGGAAGTTCATAGAATAAAAACTAAAATTGAAGAGTCAATAGAAGCACATAGTAGAACAAATAGTGAGCAAAGAGGCGCTGGAACAGTAGTACAACTACCAAGAGAAGCGGATAAAATATGTTATAGTGTTAGCGATATTGTAGACGTTATAAGAATAAGAAACAGAAAAGGACTAGAGCCTGTGAAATTTTTCCCAGATGAATGGAAAAGTGAAGTAGAAGAAAAGCTAGGAAGAGGATATGAAACAGAAAAAATAAAGGCAAAGGTTGAAGCTATTGAAAAATCTATAAGAACAAACAACTTTGGTGAGATAGCTACAAGTATTGCTAATACAGTAAGGAGAAATCAAGCAGATTCTAAAGTTTATTATGATGTTGAACAAGATACTTGGGAAATAATAAATAAAATGATTGGATATGTTGCGGATTTAAGAAAACAAGGTCAAGTTACAAGTAGAGAAGATGTGGTTACAAAGGCATCAAAACTATTTATAATTAGAACTTTTAATGAAGCTTTAAAAAGAAATGATGGAAATATAGATAAGGCTTGGAATAAAACATTACAAATAGTTACCAAAAGTAATGATTTAGATTTATTAAATTGTGTTGAACAGATTAGAAAAGCAGGAGTTGAAAATCCAAGGTTAATAGAGAATGCATCAGCTAAAGGGCGGTATACTAGATGAAAGTAAATTGTTACAATTAGATAAATCTGATAGACAAATAAAAATGATTCCAGATGGTCAGTTTCAAATAAGTGATATACAATCATATCTTGGAGCAAATTGGGATATTCAGGAGCCAGAGAAAATAAGAGATTCATATTTTAAGCATAGAGATGGGGTATCAGTTTGCTTAAGGGAATTTCCAGAAAAATCTAGAAGACAATTAATTGTTAAAAGAAGTAGAAATAAAGCAGGAGTTACTCAAATGGAAAGAGAGAGGTTCTCACACGAAACTGAAATTACTACTCCAATTGAAACTTTAATTGATGAATTTAATAAAAAATATGAAGAAACAAGTATAGATGTGAAAAAATGTCCTTTAGAATGTATAATAGAAACAAGAAGAATGAATAGTATGAATGACGATGGTGTTATAATAAGAAGAGATGTTTCCGAGGTTCTTGGGGAGACTGGTAAGGTTAAGCTTCCTGAAACAATTGAAATTGACTGTGCTGATAAGGGAAAAATGAAAGATATTAGAAAGAAAATAAGCACAGCACTGAAAAAAATAGGAATAGATTTAAAAGATGTTACAACAAAAGAAACAAAAGAAAAAATGGCAATTAGAGTATTGGACGAACAAGGTAATACTAAAAATCAAAAGCTAGGAGAGGATAGATAAAAAAGACTTGAAGTATACATAAAAACGTGATATAATGTATGAGTATTCATTTTTTTAGTCTTCCTTGCGAGACATCTAAGTATTAAAGCAGGAGACAAATAATTTTAAGGAGGAAATGAATATGAGATTAACCTTTAAAACTGTGGGTGCAACGAACGAGGTTTTCAAACGGTTGTGCTGCCTGAGAAGGTGGACGCACTTCGTTACGGAAGACAAGTACAACGAGCTGGCAAAGCAGTCTTTGAACTGCATTACAGCTTTCTTCCTCGCAACATGTGCAGAACACGAAGGCAAAACCATCATTTGGGAACGCTTCCCGAAAATCGCAATCTACAGGGCCTTCCAGAAGACCTATGTGTATTTTGATACACCGGAGTTCATCTTGAAGGACATTTGTCGTGTGGGCAAGATTGAAGCAGATATCTTCGATCAAACAACTCGGCAAATCATTGCTGAACAGACCGATGATGCTTTTGCAGATTTTATCTGCGAAGGTATTGGAACGTATGAAGCCCAAATCTACAAGGCTGCAACCAAACTCGCGACATTCATCGAACTTTTGGAAAATGAGAGAAAGATGAATGGTGATTTCATTCATAAGTACCATGAAATCATCGAAACCCTGAAGGAATATGAAGATATTCCCATGGTAAAGGAGCTTTCTACCAACCCTGAGCATCATATGTTCAAGGTTATCCAGCACCTTTCCCAACTCCGTAACCAGAACCGGTGGGCTGTGAATGTGTATAACATGGAGTGCTCTGTATTGGGCCACCTGTTTGACACGGCAGTGTTTGCCTACTACATGTCTCTGGAGCAGGACATGGAAAATGAAAAGCTGGCAACCAGAATGTTCTTCATGGGAATTTTCCATGATGTCGCTGAAAGCTGGACTAAAGACATTCCGTCCCCCATTAAGGACAGGGTGAAAGGCTTCAGAAAGGCTACCGAAGAGTACGAAAACATGATGATTGAGGAACACATGTATGATGTTCTTCCTCGGTATGTGTCCGATGCCTTGAAAAAGGTAATGTTCGAAGAGGATGGCAATCAGGAGTTCCATGCACTCATCAAGGGTGCAGATTATCTTTCTGCAGACAGCGAATGCTGGAGGCAGTACAAAGCAGGAAGCAGAGATGAGTACTTCAGGAATGCAACTCTGAGAAGGAAAAACAGAATTGAAGCAGGCAAGGAAGTTCTGACTCCGGCTTGTAGGGAGCTGTTTGAGTACTTCGTGGAATACGAAAAAGGTTTGAATCTCTAATCAAAGGCCACCTAATTGGTGGCCTTTACTTTTAAAATAAAAAAAAACTTAAATAAATTTGAAAAAAATTCAAAAAAACACTTGACAGGTTAAGAAAAATGTTGTATTATAGAAAAGCAGTTGTTCAAAACGACTGCTTCTATAATTCGAAAGAGTTATGGGCTATTAGCTCAGGTGGTAGAGCACTTGACTTTTAATCAAGTTGTCCGC
>USEM01000014.1 GCA_900553695.1 uncultured Clostridium sp.
TTAAAAGCCATAAGAGATGAAATGAATATAAGATATTCTGGGTATATTGATGGAATGGTAGAAGGTAGAGCAGAAGGCAAAGCAGAAGGTAAAACTGAAATAGCAAAAAAAATGCTAAAAAAATGCATGAAGATTGAAGATATAATTGAATTAACGGGTCTTAGCCAAGAAGAAATAGCAAAACTAAAATAACGATAGGAATATATATAATTACAATTATATTACAAATTGCAAAATTGCTTGCAATTTGTAAATTTTTATTATAGAATAAAAACATAAATTTGAGGAAAATTACGAAGGAGGAGCTAAAACCATGAGCATAGTAGCTGTAAGCCTTGAGGCTGTACACACACACACACACACACACACACTATGTTCATTAGAAAATAAAACAAGCATATTTCCATATGCTTTATTAAAGTTGCATGCAAGAGATGGATAAAAGTCCGTCTCTTTTTGTTATGCATTTTTAAATTAGTTTTGTACAAGGACATCCGCCAAATCTCGTCGGAGCTTTTGTATTTATTTAAAATCGAACCCACGATGGAGACGCCTAAAGAAGCATTTCGGGGGTCTTCGATTTTATCTAAATACAAAACTCCTGCGTTTGGCTGATAAGTACAAGGAATATAAGAAAAAGGAGTAGGTTTAAAATGAGAAAGAACAAAGGTATAACTTTAATTGCGCTAATTATAACAATAATAGTGATGCTAATATTAGTAGCAGTAAGTGTAAATATATTAATTAAAAGCAATTTAATAGGAACAGCCGAAAAAACAGTAAATAAATATAAAACGGCATCAGAAGAAAAAGCAAACGGTGGAGTAATTGAAATAAATGGGAAAAAATATGCTAGTATAGAAGACTATCAAGCTAAAAAGGAATATATAGATTCAAACATTCCAGGAGGAACAAGAGTAACAAGTAATACGGAATATAAAGTTAATAATAAAACTGCGTGGATACCTGCAGGATTTACTGTATCAGGAATAGATAGTGAAAGAACAATAGAAGAAGGACTAGTAATGTATGATATACCAGAAGGAACAACACCAGATTGGACAAACCCAGATAGCGTAAAAACAAAATATAACCAATTTGTATGGATACCAGATCACAAAGAGCAGATTTTGTAGTACAGCTAGATAAATGCCCATATAACTATGTAAAATGGGGAACAAGTATGTCAAATGTAAGTGCGGGAGCGGTATATTTATGTAATAACCTATATAGTTCAACAAATACAAATTATGGAGCAACAAGTATGCTATGTACGGGAGCTAGTTGGGACAGTATGCTAGATTTCATAAAAGATTCAACCCATAGTGTAACAGATAGTACAACATGGGGAAATTATAAGAATTCAGATACTTACACAATAAACAGGGGAAAATATGCAGTGTATTCAAATGGTACACTAGGAAATTTTCAAGATGTAGGTAATGAATACTCAAAAGAGAAAGATACAAGTATTTTATTAACAACAGGAGCAATAGAAAGAAATAGCTCCAAAAACATATATGATGTAGCAGGAAATGTATGGGAATGGACAACAGAGTCTAGTTCTTCTTCTTTCGACTGGCGAGTTGTCAGGGGCCGGCAGTTACCTTTTCCCTGGTTCTAACTGTCCAGCGAGTAGCCGCCTCAACTACCATCCGACCTACATCAGTGACTACGGCTACAACGTAGGGTTTCGCCCAACACTTTATGTAAAGCTGTAAGCTTGCAGACGATACATTAATTAAATATCCAAAACTACTTTGGAGTCAAGTAACTTAAGGCGTCACTAAGGTGGCGCTTCTTTGCGTTTTACCAAAATGTTGTAATTCTAAAAAATGTTATAAATTTTCTCAAAAATATTTTAAAAAATATTGATTATTAAATTCACTTTGTGATAAAATGATACCGTTATAAATTGTATTTAAATGTGCTAAAATTTTACTAATATTAGGAGGGAAAATGAAGGAATTAGTTGAAGAAAAATTCAAGGAAATTTTTGGGACGGAAGGAAGATTTAAAACATATTTTGTACCTGCTAAAGTAAATATAGTAGAGGAAGATGAAGATTATAAGGGAGAAATGGCACCTAAAACTAGAGCTAAAAAGGGAGTTTGTGCAACAATTAGGGAAAGAGAAGATAGAATACTAAACTTCTACTCAGTAAATTTTAGTGAAGCAGGCATAATATCTATTTCAATTGATAATGTTGCATACAATGAAAATGAAACTTGGGTAAAATACCCAAAGGAGATCATTCTTTCCTTAAAAGAGGAAGGCTATGAATTAAAACATGGTTTTGACATAGTATATTATGAAAATATAGTAACAGATAATAGAAAAGATATTTTAAAAATATTAACAGCAATAGTTTTAAAAGACATGTATAACTTAGATATTAATAATGAAACAATAGAAACATTAGAACAAAAAACAGATGAAGAAGATGAGGAAGAAGGCAAAATCCTTACAGGAGAAAAGTTACAAATAGATTAAGGCTGGAGAAAAAATGAGTATAATAGGAATAGATGCAGGAAGTTCATGTATAAAAGCAATTGAGGTAGACCAAGGCGCACAAATAATAAGTAAAGAAATAATCTCAAAAACTAGTATTATAAACGCATTAGAGCTATTTTTAAAACATAATAATATAAAAGAAACTAATATTTCAAAAATAGTTCTAACAGGAGTTGGAAAAGATGAAATAAAAGAAAACATACATGGTATACTTACAGAAAAAGTAGATGAATTTGAAGCAATTGCAATAGGAGGATTAGAGCTTTCTCAAAAACAGGAAGCACTGGTTGTAAGTATCGGAACTGGAACAGCATTTGTAATGGCAAGAAAGGATAGTTACAAACATATAGGTGGAACAGGAGTTGGAGGTCGGAACAATCTTAAACTTATGCAAACTAGTTGGAAATACTAAAACGATAGAAGATATAAATAAAGAAATAACAAAAGGAAATTTAGCAAATGTAGATTTAATAATTCAAGATGTAGCAATAAATGAAATTCAGAATTTGCCCAAAGATACAACATCAGCTAATTTTGGAAAGTTAAATGATAAAGCAACTAAGGCAGATATAATTTTAGGAATAACAAACATGGTTTTCGAAACAATAGGAATGATGGCAGTATTTCGGAACACAAAACACAAGCTGTAAGAATATAATTGTTATAGGAAATATTGCTACAATGCCATATTTGAAAACTGTTTTAAACAAAATAGAAAAATTACATGGTGTTATTTTTGAAATTCCAGATTTTGCAGAATTTGGAACAGCTTTTGGAGCAGTAAAAGCAACAATGAACTAGCAACACAAGATACTATAAAGATACAAATGAAAGGATGATTTTATAATGTACATATTTAACAAAGTAACGGTAAATCCACAATTACCAAAATCAATTGAAAAACTAGGAGAAATATCAGAAAATTTGTGGTGGTCTTGGAATACAGAATTTTTGAAAATTTTTAAAGAAATAGATATAGATTTGTGGGAACAATGTAATAAAAATCCAGTGAAATTTTTAAGATTAGTAGACCAAGAAAAACTTGAAAGGGCATCAACTGATCCAGAAATATTAAGAAATTATAGAGTCAATGTAGATAATTTTGAAAGTTATATGAAAAGTAGAACAACATGGTTTAGCAAACAATATCCAGAAAATAAAGATGATGTAATAGCATATTTTTCAGCAGAATATGGACTAGATGAAACATTACCAATATATTCAGGTGGACTTGGAATATTATCAGGTGATCATCTAAAATCAGCAAGTGATTTAGGAATACCAATAGTAGCAATAGGTTTATTATATAAAAATGGATACTTTAATCAAAAAATAAATAAAAATGGAGAGCAAGTATCAGAATACTACAATATAGAAATGGATAACTTACCAATAAAACCTTTAAAAGATGAAAATGGAGAAGATGTAATTGTATATATCAAACTTCAAAAAGATAAGCTATACATAAAAGTATGGAAAATATGTGTAGGTAGAGTAAACTTATATTTGCTAGATACAGATATTCCAGAGAATAAAGAAGAATATAGAGGAATAACTTTAAAACTTTATGGTGGAGATCAAGAGATGAGAATACGCCAGGAAATGGTTTTAGGTATAGGTGGAGTAAAAGTATTACAAGAACTTGGAATTAACCCGAAAGTATACCACATGAATGAAGGACATTCATCTTTCCTTGTATTAGAAGCAATAAAACAAACTATAAAGCAAAAACAGGTATCTTTTGATATAGCAAAAGATATTGTAACAGCAAAAACAGTATTTACAACACATACACCAGTTCCAGCAGGAAACGATATATTCCCAATAGAACTTGTTGAAAAATATTTCGATGGATACTGGAAAGATTTAGGAATTACGAAAGAACAATTCTTAGAACTTGGAATGAAACCAAGAGATGAAAGCAAAAATAGCTTTAATATGGGAATTTTAGCACTAAAAATTGCAGGTAAGAAAAATGGTGTAAGTAGACTCCATGAGTCAGTTTCAAGGGAATTATTCTCAGATGTTTGGCCAGACATTGCACCACAAGAATCACCAATAACTTATGTAACAAATGGAGTTCACACATGTTCATGGCTTGCACCAAACTTAAAAGAACTATACAACCAATATTTAGAACCATATTGGCAAGATAGAATATATTCAGATGAAACGTGGAAAAGAATAGATAAAATTCCAGATGAGGAATTATGGGAAGCACATAAACAAAGAAAAATAAAATTATTAAAACTTGTTAGAGATAATGTAACAGCAAGACTAAAAAACAATGGTGTACATTATGAAAAAATAAGAGAAATAGTTTCAGGACTAAACCCAGATGCTTTAACAATTGGTTTTGCACGTAGATTTGCTACATATAAAAGAGCTGCATTAATTTTTAAAGATTTGGAAAGAATAACACAAATATTAAATGATACAAATAGACCAGTACAAATTATATTTGCAGGAAAAGCACACCCAGCAGATAAAGAAGGGCAAGATTTAATTAAATATATACATGAAATATCATTAATGCCACAATTTAAAGGAAAAATATTCTTACTAGAAAACTACAATATAAATGTAGCAAGGCATTTAGTATCAGGTGTTGACGTATGGCTTAACAACCCAAGAAGACCAATGGAAGCCTCAGGAACAAGCGGAGAAAAAGCATCTGTAAATGGTGTAGTAAACTTTAGCATACTAGATGGTTGGTGGGCTGAAGGATACAATACAAAAAACGGCTGGGCAATAGGAACAAACGAGGAATACTATTCATATGAAGAACAAGACTTAGCAGATAGTGAGAGTATATATAGAACTCTAGAAGATAAGATAATACCAGCATACTACAACAAAAATGAAAAGAGTATATCAGAAACTTGGATAAGATTAATGAAGAACTCAATAATGTCTACAGGAGGGAAATATAGTACAGCAAGAATGGTGGTAGACTATACAGAAAAACTATATATGCCATTATTAAATCTAACTAATAAATACTTTAGTAGTTTAGAGAATGTTACAGAATATAATAGAATAAAACAAGAGCTATATGCAAACTGGAATGATATAAAAATAACACAAGAAAATAATGCAGATAACATTACAGTAGATGCTGGAAACAAGATAAAAGTATCTTGCAAGGTTGAATTACCAAATATAGACAAAGACTATATACAAACAGAATGTTACTATGGAAAAATACTGGAAAATGGTATAGTTGAAGATATAAACATAATGCCAATGGATTTAGTAGAAGAAAACAACGAAACAAAAACATACACATATGAAACAAAAATAGAAATGAAAACAGGAGGAAACTATGGTTATACCTTTAGAGTAATGCCAAAGCATCCAATGCTACTAGACCCAGAAAACTTAAATCTAGTAAAATGGATAACAAAATAAAAAACAAAAGCAGTTCTAAAATAAAATTTAGAATTGCTTTAATTTTTATTGACACCATTATTGCAAAATGATAAAATCTAAACAGATTAGATTGAAAGGAATGAATGTATTATGAGAAAAACAAAAATTGTATGTACTTTAGGTCCTGCAACAGATAGTGAAGAAGTACTTAAGAACCTTATGCTAGAAGGAATGAACGTTGCAAGGATTAACTTTTCACATGGAAATTATCAAGACCAAGAGGGTAGAATAAACATGTTCAAAAAAGTAAGAGATGAGCTAAAATTGCCAATTTCTCTACTATTAGATACACAAGGACCAGAAATTAGAATTGGAAAATTTGCAGAAAACCAAATTTTCTTAGATAAAGGTCAGGAATTTACTTTAACAAACAGCGATGATTTAGGAGATAAAACAAAAGTATCTATAACATATAAAACATTATACCAAGAAATAGATGTTGGAAGAACAATTCTTGTAAATGATGGAACAATAGAACTTAAAGTAAAAGAAATTAAAGATAAAGATATAGTTTGTGAAGTTATTCAAGGAGGAAAACTTACAAATAGAAAAAGTATAAACATACCAGATTTTATAGTTACACTTCCAGGAATTACTGAAAAAGACATAGCAGATATAAAATATGGTATAACAGCAGGTTTTGATTATATTGCAGCTTCATTTGTTAGAAAACCACAAGATGTTATTGAAATAAGAGAAGTATTAAAACAAAATGGTGGAGAACATATTAAAATAATTTCAAAAATAGAAAACAGAGAAGGAATAGATAACTTTGATAAAATACTAGATGTATCAGATGGTATTATGGTTGCAAGAGGAGATTTAGGTGTAGAAATACCAATGGAAGAAGTTCCAATATTCCAAAAAGAATTTATCAAAAAAACATATAAACAAGGAAAACCAGTAATTACAGCAACCCAAATGCTAGAATCTATGATAAGTAACCCAAGACCAACAAGGGCAGAAGTAAGTGATGTTGCAAACGCAATATATGATGGAAGCAGTAGCATAATGCTATCAGGAGAAACTGCAACAGGCGAATTTCCAGTAGAATGCGTAAAAACAATGAGTCGAATTGCCTTAAGAATAGAAAGCTCAGTAAAATACTGGAAAAGATTTAAAACAAGGGAATATGAACTAAAAGATATGAACACAGAATGTATAATGAATTATGCAGTATGTACAACAGCAATGAATGTTGATGCAAAAGCAATTATTGCTTACACAAATACAGGAGATACACCAAGAATAGTATCAAGCTTTGGACCAGGATGCCCAATATTTGCAATAACACAAAACGAGGTGATATATAGACAACTAGGTTTGTGTTGGGGAATAACACCAAAATTATTTGAACCACAACCAAATATAGATGTATTGCTACATAAAGGTTTAGATAAACTAAAAGAAGAAAAATATTTAAATGAAGGCGATAAGGTTGTTATAGCAGGAGGAACAAAAGTATTAACAGATGTACCAACTGAAGAATTAAAACAAAACATAGTAATGGGAGGAGTTGTTGAAGTATAATGGAGCCAATATTTATAGTAGCAACAACACTTGTATGTATGGTGTTGTTAAAAGTAGTATTCAAGGTAAATAAGAAAAAAGCAGAACCACTAAAAGAAGATAAAGAACTAGAAACTCTAACAGATAGATTTCCGGAAAATGTTGATATAGCAAAAGAAATGCTTGAGATGCTAGACAACAAAAACGTAAAAATTGAAGAAGGAAAAAGCACAGAAACAAGTTTATATATTGCAGTTACAAATAAAATATTAATTGCAGATATGAAAAATAACTACGCAAGAATTCAAACAATAGCACATGAATGTTTACATTCTATTCAAGATAGAAGATTACTACTATTTAATTTTATATTCTCAAATATAATAATTGTTTATTGGCTTACAATATCAATACTTACAGCAACACATGTGATTACAAATATTTCGCCATTTGCATTTGCACTGGTACTAATGGCAATGGTAAAACTTGCAGTAAGAGGTTTCTTAGAAACAGATGCAATGACAAAGGCAAGGTATTTAGCAGAAAAATACATAGACAACAAAAAAATATTAAACAAAAACGAAAAAGAAAAGTTATTAGCAAAGTATGATAAAATAAACGCTTTAGGAGTTCCATTTACAATAGTATATATTATGCTTGGTTCATTACTTGGAATATTTGTATTTGGATTAATAGCATTAATAGTATAAGAATTTAAAATATGCAATTCGGAAACGAACTGCATATTTTTTTTTATCTAAAATACAATTAAAGAGGAGGAAAGCAGATGAGAAGAAAAAGTAAGATAAATCAAATTTTAGAAATGCCAAGGGAGATAGATAGCAAAGAACCCAAAATAACTATAATTTCATTTGATGAAATTTTAATAGAAAACTATAAAGGAATATTAGAATATGAGGAATTTTTTATAAAAGTAGATACAGAAATAGGAACAATTAACATAAATGGATACAAGCTTACACTAGAGCAGATTACAGATGAAGATATAGGAATAAAAGGTACTATAAAAAGTATAGAACTAGAAAAAAATTAAGGAGGAATTTTTCTTGTTTGTAAGAAGTTTATTAAACTATTTTACTGGATATGTAAATATAAAAGTTGAAGGTTTTTTCATTGAAAGATTTATAAATATGTGTATTAGCAAAAAAATATTGCTAATGGATATAAAACGTGAAAAATCTAGTATAATGTATGCAAAAATAGGAGTATCAGACTATAAAAGACTAAGACAAGTTGCTAAAAAAACAAAATCAAAGGTTAAAATTCAAAATAAAAAGGGACTACCATTTTTAGCACATAAATATAGAAAAAGAAAAATCTTTGCATTCCTTTTTGGTGCAATTATTTTAGCAATGATAGTACTATCTAACTTTATATGGAACATAGAAATAAGTGGAAATGTGAATATTCCAAAACAAGAGATAATTCAAATTCTAGCTGATAATGGGTTTGCTGTTGGAACTTCAAAAAATGATATGGATACAAATAATGTTATAAGCCAAATAAGACTACAAAGAGACGACATAGCATGGATGGGTATAACTGTAAAAGGCACAAATGCAATTGTAAAAATAAAAGAAGCGGATAAAGCACCAAAAGTATTAGATGAAAACGCATACTGTAATATAGTTGCAGATAAAACACGGAATGATTACAAAAATAAGTGTACAAAACGGAACTGCGATAGTAAAGCCAGGAGATATAGTTCAAAAAGGAGATATATTAGTTAATGGTTTTCTAGAAGGACTATACACAGGAACAAGATATGTTCATGGCTCAGCCACAATAGAAGCAAAAATATGGTACACGAAAAAAGAAAAACAACCACTTAAACAGGAGATAAAAGTCGAAACAGGAAATGAAGAAAAAAAGTACGGAATAAAATTCAAAAAAAATCAAATAAATTTGTTCAAAACCCTTTCAAAATTCGAAAAATATGATACAATAAATGAGGATAAAAAAATGATGCTTTTTTCAAATTTTTATCTTCCAATAGAAATAATTAAAATAACAAATAAAGAATATAAAATGCAAGAAAAAATCTACACAGAAGCAGAACTAAAAGCAATATTAATAGATAAGCTAAAGGCAGAGCTAGAAGAAGAAATTGGAGATAAAACAATAGCAAATGTTAATATAAATACAAACCAAGAGAACCGGTTATGTAGAAGTTGAAGTAACATATGAAGTGCTAGAGAATATTGGAACAGAACAAGAGATAAATATTTAAAGGAAGGGTGATAATATGGAACAAAGAAGCTTAAGAGTGGTAGAAACAGATAAAACCTTTTTTTCAAAGCTTAGTAGCACAATTTCAAAAATACTAATACCTACAAGAGTGGGCTTAAATGGAGTAATGATTTCAATAAAAAGAAATAGCCTAATTAAAGCCTATAATAATTACTTAGAAAAAGGAACAGAGGAAAATTCAAAAAAATATGAAGATAGTTATGCATTGTATTTAGAGGCAATAGATAAATATATAATGGATTCTTTATATAAAAAGGTAAAGAGCAATACTGCAACAAATTTTGAAAGGGATGCTATTGCTAAATACTACTTTGTAGTAAGCTTAAAAAATAAAAACTACTTAGAATATAAATATAAAAAACAAGAATACTTACTTAGAATAGATTATGAAACAGTTAGCAATATGAAAAATCAAAAAGTAGTAAATAACTATAAAAATTTCTATGTTGCAAAAATGGATACCTTATATAAAGGACTACTAAAAAACTATTCAGTTGCAATTTCTGACGATGTTCATCAAGATAGTGAAGAAGCATATAAAAAGATTTTTGATACACTTGAAAAATATATTATGGAAATATTACCAATTAAAATTGAATTTGGAGATGATACAGCAAAAGAAGAATATGAGGAGTTCTTACATACTACAGTTGGTAAATTAGATGAAAGAGATAAAATCATGCAAAAGGTTGAATTACTTGGAGTTAGCAGAAAAATATTTATACACAGTCTTCCACTTGCAGCAACTGAAAAGTGTTATAATCAAATACTAAAACAAGTAAGAACATTAATAGTAAACAGTAGAAATGAGACAAAAAGAGAACAAGCATATGAAACTTTATTTGAAGTTATGGAAGATTACAATGTAAAGATACTATCAACAAAAGTATATTGGGACAGGCCAGAAGAAAGACAAGCATATAAAAAATTCTGGGAAAAATATGAAAAAGCAAAAGATGATGCTAATAAAAAACAAATATTATTGTTAAAGCAAGATTTAAAAGAACTTAAAAAGCTAAGAAAAGAGAATATAGCAATAATAGAATTACACAAACAGAAACTAACAAAAATGGGTGTAATAAAAACAATAGGAACATCAGCAAAAACGTATAAAAGAATGATATATAATAAGAGGTCAGCATAATGGATATATTAGAACTAAACTATTTAGATATAGATGAAAATGATTCATATAAAGAAATAATAAAAAAAGTATTAAAAAAATGTTTTGAAATTGAAAAGTTAGAAAACAAAAACTTATATGTTAATGTTGTTCTAACAAATGCTAAAAACATAAAAAGTATAAACAAAGAACATAGAGGAATAGATAAAGAAACAGATGTATTATCATTTCCAATGTTTGAAAAAAATGAAATAGCAAACCTTGATAATACAAATGAGGATATTCTGGGAGATATGGTAATTTCAATTGAACGAGTTGAAGAACAAGCAAAAGAATATGGACATAGCTTCGAGAGAGAACTTGCATATATGGTAGTACATTCATTTTATCATTTACTAGGATATGACCACATGACAGAAGAAGACAAAAAGGAAATGAGAGAAAAAGAAGAAAACGTTTTAGGAATTTTAGGAATAAGGAGAGTTTAAAATGAAAAATCAAAATGGAAAAGCAATAGTCATAGTTATACTATTATTAGCAGTAATAGCAGCAGCAATAGTTTTAGCATATAAAATCAATAAAACAGGAGAAGACAAAGCAGTAGTTGGTGAAGGAGAAAAAGTTACTCAAGAACCAGTAGAAGTTAAAAAATTAAAAATCGTTGATGAGGATTCAAAATCAAGACCATATGCAGTAATGATAAATAATAATCATGATGCATGGCCACAATGTGGTTTACAAGATGCATATTTAGTATATGAGATAATTTCAGAAGGTGGAATAACAAGAATGATGGCTTTATTTAAAGATAAAGACACAGCAAAAATTGGATCAATCAGAAGTTCCAGACATTACTTCATAGATTATGCAGAAGAAAATGATGCAATATATGTACACTGGGGAGCAAGCCCACAAGCATATAAAAGACTATCATCAATAGATAGCATGGACGGAATTGCATTAGAAAACATTGTATTTTTCAGAGACAAAACACTA
This sequence comes from uncultured Clostridium sp., assembly GCA_900553695.1. GTDB lineage: Bacteria > Bacillota > Clostridia > TANB77 > CAG-508 > UMGS1781. The sequence goes on from USEM01000014.1 coordinate 11,846, forward strand.
GATAGAGATTATGAACATACAGGATTTACAAGTATGGCAAATGTAAAAAAATATGCAGAAGAACAAGGCTATACAAGAGATACAGATAAAGACCTATTATTAAACTACAGTGTAGATGAAATAGATATGTCTAAAATAGAAGGAGCAAAGCCAGCAACATCAATAGATTTAAAATATTCATATTATCATACAACAAGCTATGAATATGATGAAGAAAACAAAGTATATAAAAGAAGTATGAGCAACAAACCAAATGTAGACTTAGTTACAGGAGAGCAATATACTGCAAAAAATATAATAATATATGAAGTTGAAAATTACACATTAAATGATGGTTCTGGAAAAGGAAGACAAGAATTAGAAAATATAGGAAGCGGAACAGGTTACCTAGTAAGTGATGGATACTCAGTTCCAATTACTTGGGAAAAAACAACACATAGTGGTCAAACAGTATATAAATACATGAATGGAGAAGAAATAAAAGTAAATGATGGAAGTACATATATACAAATTTGCCCAACAAGTGGAAAAATTACAATTGAAGGCCCAACTGTAGAAGAACCAACAGTAGAAGAGTCAGCAGAATAAGTGCAAAAATAGAAGGAGAAAATTACATGTCAAATTTTAAATCAGGATTTGTATCTATAATAGGAAGGACAAATGTAGGCAAATCAACATTAATAAATAGCTTAGCACATGAAAAAATTGCAATAACTGCAAATAAAAGCCAAACAACTAGAACAGCAATAAGAGCAATAATAAATAGAGAGAATTCACAAATAATATTTATAGATACACCTGGTGTGCACAAACCAAAAACTAAACTTGGAAACACAATGCTAGAAACAGTTTGGCAAACCGTTCCAAATTCAGATGTAACACTATTTGTTATAGATGCAACTCAAAACAAAATAGGAACAGGGGATAGAATAATCTTAGATAAGATTAAAGAATTAAAAGAAAAAACAATTTTGGTTATAAACAAAATTGACCTTGTAGAAAAGGAAAAATTATTAAAAATAATTGAAATGTATAAAAACGAATATAATTTTGAAGCAATAATACCAGTTAGTAGTTTAGAAAATGAAAACACAGAAGTAATTCTAGAAGAAATAGAAAAAATACTTCCAGAAGGACCAATGTACTATGATGTAGACGAATATACAGACCAAACAGAAAGACAAATTGCTGAAGAAATTATAAGGGAAAAAGCATTAAAGCTTTTAGATGAAGAAGTGCCACATGGAATATATGTAGAAACACAAAAAATGAAACACAGAAAAACAGCTAAAAATGAGGATATATACGATATAGAAGCCATTATATATACAACAAGAGAATCACATAAAGGAATAATAATTGGAAAAAATGGAAGTATGCTAAAGAAAATTGGAATGTATGCAAGGCAAGATATGGAAAAAAGCTTTGGAACAAAAGTTAACCTAAAAATATGGGTAAAAGTAAAAGAAAATTGGCAAGATAGCAATAGTATAGTTAGCAAATTTAAACTAAAATAACAGTATAAAAATCTTTTAATTACAAAAAATATTTTTAAGTAAATAACAAAGGAGGGCAAGTATAAGATGATAACACAAATTGCTTGGAATACATTTAAAAACACAGGGAATATAGACACATTTTTAGAATTTAAGCAAGTGCAAGATATAGAAAAAATAATAAAGGTGAAGGAATATGAAAACTGTCAAAACAAAGGGAATAATAATTGCTGAAAAAGTTATGTCTGATTTTGACAAAATGCTTACAATTTTAACACCCAATATGGGAAAAATAGAGTGCGTTGCAAAAGGTAGTAGAAGGCCAAAAAGCCTTCTAATGGCAGGCACTCAATTTTTGTGCTTTGGGGACTATATGCTATACAAAGGTGGAGAAAACTATAGCATGAATTCATGCGAGACAATAGAGCTATTCTATAATATTCGAACAGACTTAGATAAATTAAAATATGCAGTATATATAACAAAAATAATAAATGATGTAACAACAGAAAATCAAAATAATTATAAGATACTTCAACTATATTTAAATACATTGTATGTAATATCAAATACAGATAAAGACCTAGAATTTGTAACTTCAATATTTAGGCTAAGGCTTTTATCTATAATAGGTTATAGGCCAGAAATTGAGGAATGTAAAACTTGCAAAGAAAAAGAGAATCTTGCAAAATTTAGTATACGAGATAATGGGTTTAAATGTACGGCATGTGGTAAACAGGATAAAGGTGCAATAGATATGAGCGAAACAACAAAAGACGCAATAAGGTATATAATATTATCAGATGCAAAGAAGATATACTCATTCCAAGTAACAAAAGAATCAATAGAAGAACTAAAAATAATATCAAAATTATATTTAACAGAAAAACTAGAAAAAGAGTATAAGATGTAAGCTTAGATAATAAGCTGGAATTAGGCAGGCCTAAACTTTACAAAAGTTACATAATGTGGTAAAATATATATTGGAATAGCTTTTTGCTTATTTCTAAATAAAACGTTCAAAGGAGACATGCAAAAATGAATGAATTCACGAGCCGTGCAGAGAATATTCGCAGACGGGAAATGGAGGCAGCAAAAAGAGGCCAGTGGAGTTTAAAGACCAAGCTTTACAAGTCAGAGATCAAGAAGTTTTCAAAACAGGATGGTGTAACAATCACCGCGGTGGCTGCTTCACATAACGGAAAGTTATTTGAAGCTGAAATTTCCTGGCAAGATGCTTTAAAGTTTGGAGTTCTTTTGGATACCCAGGTTGCCTACATAAAGCATGAGACAAATGAAGTTCCTTCCTGCGGTACATATGCCGAACGGCTGGCCATTGAAACATGGCGTGCAATCGACGAAACCTGAGAACAGCCCCTACCTACTGAATAGTAGGTGGGGGTTTTTATTTTATATATTGACAAAACTAATTAATATTGATAAAATACTTAAGGAAGGTAAATTATGAAAGATATAGTAGTTTTAGGAATTGAATCAAGCTGTGATGAAACATCAGCAGCAGTTGTAGTAAATGGAAGAAAAGTATTATCAAATGTAATAAATTCACAAATAGATATACATACTCTTTATGGAGGAGTAGTTCCAGAAATAGCATCAAGATGCCATGTTGAAGTTATTAATCAAGTGGTAAAAGAGGCTTTGAAACAAGCTAATATGGGAATTGATGATATAGATGTTATATGTTGTACCTATGGACCAGGTTTAGTTGGAGCTTTACTTGTAGGGGTATCATATGCAAAAGGTTTAGCATATGCGGCTAATAAGCCACTTGTTGGTGTAAACCATATAGCAGGACATATAGCAGCAAATTATATTACATACCCAGAGCTTGAACCACCTTTTTTATGTTTAATTATTTCAGGTGGTCATACTCATTTAGTAAAAATAAATGACTATACAGATTATGAAATTATTGGAAGAACTAAAGATGATGCTATAGGAGAAAGCTATGATAAGGTTGCAAGGGTAATCGGCTTAGGCTATCCAGGAGGACCTAAAATAGATAAATTAGCATATGAAGGAGAAGCTAATATAAAATTACCAAAATCTAAAATAGAAGGCTTAAATTTTAGTTTTAGTGGAATTAAAACAGCGGTAATCAATTTACACCACAAAGAACCAGATATTAATAAAGCAGATTTATGTGCAAGCTTTGAGAAAACAACAACAGAAATGCTAATAGATAATGTAAAAAAAGCTATAGATGAAACTGGCATAAAAAAGGTAGTACTTGCACGGTGGAGTATCAGCAAATTCATATATAAGAAGAAAATTCCAAGAGCTAGGAGAAGAAGAACATATAAAAATATTTTATCCTGAACTTAAACTTTGCACAGATAATGCAGCAATGATAGCAGCAGCAGGGTACTATGATTACAAACAAGGTAAAATATCCAAATTAGATTTAAATGCAGTACCAAATTTAAAATTAGGAGGTTAGCATGGCAATTTATACGATTTCAGATTTACACTTGTCCCTTGGTATAGATAAGCCAATGGATATATTTGGAGTAAACTGGGAAAATCATGAAAAAAAGATAAGAAAAAATTGGATAGAAAAAGTAAAAGAAGAAGACTTGGTATTACTACCAGGAGACTTTTCTTGGGCCATGTACATAAACGAAGCAAAAGCGGACTTTGAATATTTAAACGAGCTTCCAGGAACAAAATTACTGCTAAAGGGAAATCATGATTACTGGTGGGAATCATTAAAAAAAATGAGAGAATTTTTGCAAGAAAACAATTTCAAGAACATAGACTTTATATATAACAATAGCTTTTTATGGGAAGATAAAATAATTGCAGGAACAAGAGGTTGGTCAGAACAAGAGGAAAATGCAGAAAAAATAATACGTAGAGAAAACTTAAGACTTGAATTATCTTTAAAAGATGGAGTGCAAAAATATGGGGAAGATAAGGAAATAATAGTATGCATGCATTATCCACCATTTAACGGCTATGAGAAACTTGATATGAATTTTATAAAAACAATGAAAAAGTATAATGTGAAAACCTGCATATATGGGCATATACATGGAGAAGCAGGTAAAGATGCAAAACAAGGAAAAATAGATGGCATAGAATTTATAATGGCAAGTTCAGACCAAATTAATTTTGACTTAATAAAAATATGTTAGGAGACAAACTATGAAAATTTTAATAATAGGCGACATCGTTGGAAATAGCGGAGTAAAAAAAGTAAAGGAAGTAATTCCAAACTATGTAAATCAAAACAAAATTGATTTTGTTATTGCTAATGGAGAAAACTCAGCAGATGGAATGGGCATAACTTTAAAGATATATGAAGATTTAAAAAAATCTAAAGTAGATGTAGTAACAATGGGAAACCACACTTGGGGTAAAAAGGAAATTTTTAACTTTATAGAAGATGAAAATATTGTAAGACCAGCAAATTATCCAGCTGGAGTACCAGGTGCAGGATATAGAATAAAAGAAGTAAATGGCAAAAAAATTGCGGTAGTTAACTTGATAGGTAGAGTAGATATTGCAGTTTTAAGCGAAAACCCATTTTTAAAAGCAGATGAAATTATAAAAGAAATAAAAGACAAAGTAGATATAATAATAGTAGATTTCCATGCAGAGGCAACAGCCGAAAAAATAGCTATGGGATATTATTTAGATGGGAGAGTTACATGCGTGTTTGGAACACATACACATGTGCAAACTGCAGATGAGCAAATATTAGAAAATGGAACAGGATATATTACAGATATAGGAATGACAGGACCAAAAAAATCTGTAATAGGTATGGATCCATCAGCTTCAATAAAAAGATTTGTAACAACACTTCCAGAAAGATACAAAGTAAGTGATGATAAAAATGTAATTCTTACAGGGTGCATTTTAGAAATAAATGACGAAAGTTGTCGAATAGAGAAAATAAATAGAATAAAATTGTAGAAAAGGCAGAAAATAGTGTATTTCACGCGATGAAAACTTCCAGAAATTTCCAAAAATGTATAGACAAAACACTAAAAATATAATATAAATATATCGTAACAAATGAAATAAAAAATAACGTTACAAAAAAATATTTTTAGGAGGAAAAATAATGGAGATTTTAAAAATTTCATCAAAATCAAACCCAAATTCAGTAGCAGGAGCAATTGCAGGACTAGTAAAGGAAAGTAACAAGGCAGAAATGCAAGCAATAGGTGCAGGTGCTTTAAATCAGGCGGTAAAGGCAGTAGCAATAGCAAGAGGTTTTGTAGCACCAGCAGGCGTAGATTTAGTATGCATACCAGCCTTTGCAGAAGTAGAGGTTGAAGGCGAAAATAGAACAGGAATGAAACTCATAATTGAGTCTAGAAAATAGATGATAAAAATAGAGGCGGAGAATTTTGGCGGAAACATGTTTTTATGTTCAAAATTCCCCGTCTTTATTAGTTTAGCAAAAGAGAGGAACATATTATGAGTTTAAAATATATAAAAAGAATATTTATATGTATAATTCTGGTGCTTATTTTATCAAGCATATACATAGTTTACATTAAAGGCAATAAAGCACAAAATGGTGTACAAGCACAAACAAGAGAAACAAAAATATCAAATGAAATAAATATTGGAATAAGCGAGTTTGATACAATTAACCCAATATTAACAAAAAGCATAGAAATTCAGGAAATAGATAAATTAATATATGAACCTTTAATAGATTTAAATTTAGACTTCAGCACAAAACCAGCAATTGCAGAAGAATGGTCTAAGCTAGATGAACTAACATATTTAATTAAGCTAAGCGAGACTAAAACGTGGCAAAATGGAGAAAAAATAACAGTAGAAGATATAGAGCAAACAGTAAAAACAATAAAAGAAACAGATTCAATATATAAGGAAAACATAAAACAAATAGAGAAAATAGAGAAAATAAATGAGAGTACATTTAAAATACACCTGAGTGAAAAGGTGGATTTTTTTGAGTATATGCTATGTTTCCCTATCATTAAAGAAAATACAGAAACGCCAATGGGAACAGGAAAATATCAGGTGGTACATCAAGATCCACAAAATATAATTTTAAAGGGAGAAAAACAGACATTAAATATAAAAATATACAAAACAGTAGCAGAGCTATATAATGCATTTACAAGAGAAAAGGTAGATTTAATAATAACGCAAAATACAAATTATGAGAAATATATAGGAACAATAGGCTTTGATGAAACAACCATAACTGGCAGAGAATTTTATTATATATCATGTGAAAATATAAAAGATATAGAAACAAAGAAAACCATAGAACAGGCAATAAACAAGGAAAAATTAGTATATGATTTATATAACAACAAATACAAAGTAGCATCATTTCCATTAGAATATGGAAGTTATTTAAATTACAAAAAAGAAACAAATGCAGAAGGAACAAAACCAAAAAAGAAAACTCTAACATTATCTATAAACAAAGAAGATTTAGAAATTGCAAAATCAATACAAGAGCAATTAAAAGAAAATGAAATTACAGTTAATATACAAAATTATAAAAATCCAAAAGCAGATTTAATTCTAAAAAAAGAAACCGTACCAATAACCCCAGAAATAAGTAGATATTTTGAAGATGAAGAAACAAAAAGCAAGATAGATAAGATTGTAAAGATAGAAAATAAAGAAGTTTTAAAACAAGAATATGAAAATATCATAAAAGAATATTACGAAACAAAACCCTTCATAAGCCTGTATTTTAGCACATATATCATACTTCATACGAGAAATTTAAAAGGCGATTTTACAGGAAATTGGTATAACTTTTTTTATAATATAGATACATGGTATAAGGTAATATGAAATTCTACAAAATTATCCAAAAAACTCTTTACAAAATTCAAATTAATATATATAATATCCATAGCAATTTTTTTAAAAATAGGGGATGTATTAGTTGTGGGAGATATTAATGTTTTTACAGGACCAATGAAATGCGGTAAAACACAAAAGATTTTAGATGAAGCACAAAGGCAACAAATAGCAGGGAAAGATGTTAAGGTTTTTAAACCAAAGCTTGATGATAGATTTTCAACACAAGAGGTTGTTAGCAGAAAAGGCTATAAACTAGGAGCTATTGAGATTAATAACGTTGATGAAATTAAAAAATATGATGCAGATGTTTATGTAATTGATGAATTTCAGTTCTTAAATGGAGATGTAGCAGGTATTAATGAATTAGCAAAAAACGGAAAAAAATTCTTTATATCAGGACTTAACTTAACATCAGAAAGAAAACCTTTTGGAAAAATGGGAGACCTACTTTGTATGGCAGACAATGTTCAAATGCTCACAGCTGTATGCGAAAACTGCCACAGCGATAATGCAATATATACCTACTTTAAAGGTGGAAACAAAACAGGAGATGTACTTGTTGGAGATAACTGCTATATGCCACTTTGTAGAAAATGTTATGAGAAATTGATAAATGAGAAAAAATAAAAAGCCAGCCAAAGGCTTTTTATTTTTGTAAAATTTATGCTAATTTATGGCATTTATTCAAACTTTGTGATATACTTTTAAACGAGGTAATAATATGTTAATTGATAAATATATTGAATCAAAAATAAAGGTATATGCATTTGTAGGACCATCAGGAACTGGTAAAAGTTACAGGGCGCAGATGGTGGCAAGTGAGTATAATATAAGGTATATAATAGATGATGGACTTTTGATTAAAGATAATGAGGTTATTGCTGGGGTTTCAGCTAAAAAAGCCCCAACTAAGATTGAAACAGTAAAGGGAGCTTTGTTTTTAAACCAAGAAAAGGCTGAAGAAATTAAAAAGGCTTTTAGAAAGTATAAACCTGAAAGCTTACTTATCTTAGGAACTTCAGATGGTATGATAGAAAAAATTAGAACTAACTTAGAACTTCCAGAACTTGAAAAAACAATATACATAACAGATGTTGCAACAGAGCAAGAGATGGAAGAAGCAAAAAGAATGAGAATGGTTGAAGGAAAACATGTTATTCCAGTTCCAACATTTGAAATTAAAAAAGATTTTTCAGGATATATTTTAGATCCTTTGCAAATTTTCAAATCAAAAGGAAAAGATGCAAAACCATACATTTCAGAGAAATCTATAATAAGGCCAACCTTTAGTTATTTAGGAAATTACACAATATCAGATGGCGTACTTAAAGATATAATAGCACATCTAGCAGCAAGTGTAGATGCAATATATAAAATTAACAGAACCAGGATTGAAAAAACACAAACAGGTGTAAAAATATATATAGAAATTATACTAGTGTATGGGTTTAACATTGTATCATCATTGCAAAGTTTCAAGAAAAAATGTATAAAAGAAATTGAAAACTTAACAGCAATGAACGTAGATGAAGTGCAAATACTTGCAAAAGGAATATGCAAACCAGGAGAGGAAGAAGAATAATGGGATTTGTAGTAGGAATAGATGGAACAGCAGGCAGTGGAAAAGGAACAGTAACAAAAAATATATCAAATAAACTTGGACTAATAAATGTAGATACAGGAAGCACATATAGATGTGTAGCACTAGCAGCTCTAAGAGCAAATGCTATTAAAGACGATATTATTGATGAAAAAAAGGTAATAGAGCTTTTAGATAACATTTCAATAGAAATAGAGAATACACCACTTGGAGATAAAATATATTTAAATGGGGAAGATGTAACTACAAAGATAAGAGAAAAAGATGTTACAAAAGTAGTATCTCCAGTATCTTCAATAAAAGAGGTACGTTTTAAAATGGTTGACCTTCAAAGAAAGCTAGCAGAAGGCAAAGATGTAATAATGGAAGGCAGAGACATTTGCACATATGTATTTCCAAATGCAGATGTAAAAATCTACTTAGATGCATCTGAAGAAGAAAGAGCAAGAAGAAGATTACTAGAAATGCAAGAAAAAGGTATAGACATAACTTATGAAGAGGTTTTAGATAATATTAGAAAAAGAGATTATAACGATAAACACAAAGAAATAGGAGCATTAAAGCTTGCTCCAGATAGCATAGTTATAGATACAACAAATATGACAATAGAAGAAGTTGAAGAAAAAGTTATTCAAATTATAGAGGAAAAGAGAAAGTAATATGAGAGTAATTATAAAATTTATCTTTAAAATATTTGCAATAATACTATACAGACCTAAAATTGTTGGAAAAGAAAACCTACCAAAGGATGGTGGTGCTTTACTTTGCCCAAACCACGTAGGTAATTTAGATGCAGCAGTTATTGTTGCAATGTTTAAAAGAAAAGTAAATGTACTTGCAAAAGAAGAACTTTTCAAAAATGGCTTTTTATGCTGGATTGCCGATTTATTTGGAATATATCCAGTAAAAAGAGGCAAAGCAGATATGCAGGCAATTAAAATATCACTAACATTACTTAAAAGAAATGAGCTATTACTAATGTTCCCAGAAGGAACTAGAAATGGAATGGCAAAAGGAATAAAACCTAAAAATGGCGCAGTGTTAATTGCTGCAACAGCAGGCAAGCCAATAATTCCAATAGGAATACAAGGCAGCTTTAAACCATTTACAAAAGTAATTGTAAACATAGGTAAGCCAATAGACTATTCAAAACTTAAAGAAGAAGTAAAAGATAAGGAACAAGCAAGTGAGCTTACAAAAGACCTTATGAAGGAAATAGTTCATTTAAGAGACCAAAACGTAAAACAATTAAAGAAAAATCAAACTAAAAATTTAACATAAAAAAGGTGGAAACAATGGAAATAGATAAAATGAAAGCAATAATAGAAGCAATATTATTTGCATCAGGTAGACCTGTTGAAATAAAAGAATTAATTTCAGCATTAGAATTACCAGAGGAAGATATTATTCAAATAATAGAAAGCATGAAAGCAGATTTTCAAGAAGCAAATAGGGGCATAGAAATTATTAAAGTAGAAAGTGGATATACTCTATGTAGTAAAAAAGAGTATTATGATTATATTTATCCATTGCTTGACAATAGAGCAAAACCTAACATTTCAAATGCTGCAATGGAAACACTTGCAATAATTGCATATAACCCTAAAATAACGAGAGCTGAGATAGAAAGCATAAGGGGAGTAAATTCAGATGCAACAATATATAAATTATTAGAATATAATCTAATAGAAGATGCAGGAAAATCAGATTTACCAGGGAAACCAACAGTATATCAAACAACAGAAGAATTTTTAAAAACATTTGGAATATCAAATTTGGACGAATTACCAGAACTTCCAAGGTATAGATTAGATGAAAACGAACAGATTGTAATTGACGATATAATTGATAAAAACAAAGAAAATCAAGAAGAATAACTAAAATTACAATATACTTCGATAGAGAATTACAAAAAATTTAAGAAATTTTGAAAAAAGTATTGACAGAATTCAAAAAAGATAGTATACTTATTTTCGTCGAAGAAATGGGCGCATAGCTCAGCTGGTAGAGCATCTGCCTTACAAGCAGGAGGTCATAGGTTCGAGCCCTATTGCGCCCACCATTTTTTGGCCCGGTAGTTCAGTTGGTTAGAACGCTAGCCTGTCACGCTAGAGGTCGACGGTTCGAGCCCGTTCCGGGTCGCCATTTTTTTATAAAACATATTTTGGCTCGATAGCTCAGTTGGTAGAGCAGGGGACTGAAAATCCCCGTGTCAGTGGTTCGATTCCACTTCGAGCCACCAGAAAGCACAGCTTTTGCTGTGCTAATTTTTTTGAAAATGTGGAATCGAAAAGGAGGTTGCCAAGTTTCGAGCTGGACTGGAGCCAGCCGAAACGCAGGCAAAAATAGTCCGGTGGACTATTTTTCCGACGCGGCTTGACGTATTCCACTTCGAGCCACCAAAAAGCACAGCTTTTGCTGTGCTAATTTTTTTGAAAATGTGGAATCGAAAAGGAGGTTGCCAAGTTTCGAGCTGGACTGGAGCCAGCCGAAACGCAGGCAAAAATAGTCCGGTGGACTATTTTTCCGACGCGGCTTGACGTATTCCACTTCGAGCCACCAGAAAGCACAGCTTTTGCTGTGCTAATTTTTTTGAAAATGTGGAATCGAAAAGGAGGTTGCCAAGTTTCGAGCTGGACTGGAGCCAGCCGAAACGCAGGCAAAAATAGTCCGGTGGACTATTTTTCCGACGCGGCTTGACGTATTCCACTTCGAGCCACCAAGAAAAAGAATAGCTTTAACTATTCTTTTCTTTATAGATGAAGAGTATAAGAAATTATAATGATACATAATGAAAAACTTAAATAAGCAATTTTCAGCCCTAAATATTGACAAAATGCCCCATTTTGTAGTATTATTTAATATAGTTTAAAAATGATTGAGAGTGATAATAATGAGATTAAGCAAAGATTTTTTCTATACAATAAAAGAAAACATTGCAGATGAGGATTCAACAAGTGGAAAACTTTTAGTAAAAAGTGGAATGATTAAAAAAATAGGAAATGGAATTTATGCAAAAATGCCTTTGGGCGAAAGAGTTACAAAGAAAATTACAGACATTGTGCGTAAGAATATGAACAAAGCAGGTGCAAGTGAACTAAGAATGCCATCACTACTACCTATGGACGTGTTTGAAAAATCAGGCAGAAAAAACAATTTTGGACCAAGTATGTTCAAATTAAATGATAGATATAATAGAGAATATGCCTTAGGACCAACACATGAGGAATTATTTACAATGGCAGCAATGAATAAAGTTAAATCATATAGAGACTTACATTTTACAACATATCAAATAGGACCAAAATTTAGAGACGAAGTTAGACCACGTTTAGGGTTAATTAGAACAAGAGAATTCACAATGAAAGATGCATATAGCTTTGATAAAGACCTAGAAGGTTTAGATGTATCTTATAAAAAAATGTTTGATGCATACCATAAAATTTTCAAAGAAATCGGTTTAAATTACACAGTAGTAAGAGCAGATACAGGTGTTATGGGAGGACTATTATCAGAGGAATTCCAAGCAGTAACAAACATTGGTGAAGATATACTTGTAATGTGTGATAAATGCGATTTTTCATCAAACATAGAAATAAGTCCAAATGCTATAATAACAGAAAATAATGAAGAAGAAAAAGAACTACAATTAGTTGAAACAATAGGCAAACACACAATTGAAGAAGTATGTGAATATTTAAAATTAGATATCAAAAACACAGTTAAAGCAATGCTAATGAACGTAGATAATGAACTCGTAATTCTATTCATCAGAGGAGATAGAGAACTTAATGAAACAAAAGTGCTTAAACTATTAGGTGCAAATGAAATTGGCTTTGCAAATGATGAGCTAATTGCTACATCAAATGCAGTACCAGGCTATACAGGACCTATAGGTTTAAATGCTAAAATAGTAGTAGACAATGAAGTTTTAAATATGAAGAACTTCTGTTGTGGAGCAAACAAAGAAAATTACCATTACATAAATGCAAATGTTAAAGACTTCAAATATGATATAGCTGGAGATATTGTAAATGTTAAAGAGGGAGATACTTGCCCAAAATGTGGTGGAAAGCTATATTTCAAAAAGGGAATTGAAGTTGGAAACACGTTTAAACTTGGAACAAAATACTCAGAAAGTTTAGGCTTAACATATTTAGATAGCGACAATAAATCATACCCAGTAGTTATGGGATCTTATGGGATTGGAATTGAAAGAATTATTTCAGCAGTAGTCGAGCAAAATAATGACGAAAAGGGAATTATTTGGCCAATGAATATTGCACCATATGAAGTTACAATAGTTGTTATAAATCCAAAAGACGAAGAACAAATGAAAGTTGGAGAAAATCTATATAATGAATTAAATAAACTAGGAATTGATACAATGCTAGATGATAGAGCAGAAAGACCAGGAGTAAAATTTAATGATATGGATTTAATAGGAATTCCAGTAAGAATAACAATTGGAAAGAAAATCAATGATGGAATGTTAGAAATAAAAATGAGAAACGAAGAAAATGCAACAGAATGTAAATTAGAAGATACAATAGAAAAAGTAAAAGAAATTGTATCAAAATAGAATAAAAGCTCTCACTAATAGTTATAGTGAGGGCTTTTGTATTGCCTAAAATTTGTAAAACTCTCTTGAAAATGGTATAATATATCTATAGAGTTTAAAGAGATTACACATAAGAAAAGGGGGAGTTTATATGGAGAAAGATAAGAAATATATTCTAAAAGGTATTTTATTTGCTGTACTAGTTGTTATACTAATTTTTGCGATAATGATAATAAAAAATTTTATAATTCTTAGAAAATTAACAGACTTATCAAAAGATTTTAAAGAAAGCAAAAATTTCATAGCTAAGAGATATGATATGCAAGGAAAAAACTTGAGTATAGCAAAAACATATTCTAAAGATGGTAAAACACTTACCTATTTAAATACAATTATAGAAGATTCAGAAAAACAAAGAAAGGTTACAGCATATAAAGATGAAACAAATAACATGATGATTATTGCGGAAGATGAAAAAAAGATATTATTAACAGGTGAGCATGTTATAATACCAGCATTATCAGTAAGAGATGTAACTGAATACTACAATGATAATGTATGTTCAATAATGTTACTTGCAGTTGCTAAAATAAAAACAGAAAGATGCAATGATACAGACTGTTATATGGTAGAACTTGCAGATGATATGAAAATCTGGTACAGCAAAGAAACAGGTTTGATAGTTAGAGAAATAGATGGTTCATATGTATATGATTATTGCTACGAATTTGATAAAGTACAAGAAAGTGACATACAAAAACCAGATACAACTGGTTGCATAATTCCAGAGTAAAAAATAAAAACCGGTAGGCATAAAAGCCTACCGGTTTATTTACATTAATTTTTCTAATTCCTTTATCTTATCTCGTAGTTCAGCTGCTTTTTCAAATTCCATATTAGCAGCGCATTTAAGCATTTCATCTGTTAAATTGTTAATAATAGTTTCAACAGATTCATCTTTATTAATTTTATATTCTGTACTTACATCCTCTAAAATAGTTGCCTTAATTGCTTCACGAATTCCTTTATTAATAGTTTTTGGAGTAATACCATGCTCAGCGTTATATGCAATTTGAATTTCACGACGTCTGTTTGTCTCAGAAATTGCCTTTTCCATACTGTCTGTAAGTTCATCTGCGTACATAATAACAGTACCATTAACATTTCTGGCAGCTCTACCTATTGTTTGAATAAGTGACCTTTCAGAACGTAAGAAACCTTCTTTATCGCTATCTAATATTGCAACTAAAGAAACTTCAGGAATATCAAGCCCTTCTCTTAGAAGGTTTATACCAACTAAAACATCATATTCTCCAAGCCTTAAGTTACGTATAATTTCCATTCTTTCTAGTGCCTTTATATCAGAGTGCATATAATTTACCTTTATATCAAGACTTTTTAGATATGCAGTTAAATCTTCTGCCATTTTCTTTGTAAGAGTAGTTACTAAAACTCTTTCATGGTTTTCAACACGAGTTCTAATTTCACCAATTAAATCGTCTACTTGGTTTGTAGCAGGTTTTACAATAATTTTAGGATCTAACAGTCCTGTTGGACGTATAATTTGTTCAACAGTTTGCTCTGAATGTTCTTTTTCATAATCAGCAGGTGTTGCACTAACAAATATACATTGATTAATTCTTTCCTCAAATTCATTAAATTTTAAAGGTCTATTATCATAAGCTGAAGGAAGTCTGAATCCATAGTTGACTAGCGAATCTTTTCTTGCTTTATCCCCATTATACATTGCTCGAACTTGTGGTATTGTTGCATGAGATTCATCAATAAGCAATAAAAAGTCCTTTGGGAAATAATCAAAAAGAGTATATGGGGCAGAACCGGGTTCTCTACCACTAATGTGTCTTGAATAGTTTTCAATTCCTTGGCAGAAACCTGTTTCAACAAGCATTTCTATATCAAAGTTGGTTCTTTCCTCAATTCTTTGGGCTTCAATTAATTTGTTTTGGCTTTTAAAATACTTAATCCTTTCTTCAAGTTCAGCTTCAATTGTTGAAATTGCACCTTTTAGCTTGCTTTCAGATGTTGCATAATGTGAGTTTGGACCAATAAGCACATGACTTCTTGTACCAAGAGATTTACCAGTAAGTGGGTTGATTTCTGAAATTTTTTCAATTTCATCTCCCCAAAACTCAAGTCTCATAGCACTTTCACCAGTATTAGAAGGGTATATTTCTAAAATATCTCCTTTTGCTCTAAATGTACCTCTTTTAAAATCTATTTCATTACGAGTATATTGCATCTCGACTAATTTTTTCATAACATCATTTCTGGACTTTCCCATACCAGGTCTTAAAGACATCATTAATTCTTGATAATCATCAGGGTCACCTAAACCATAAATGCAAGAAACAGAAGCTACAATAATAACGTCTTTCCTTTCAAACAAAGAAAGAGTAGCAGAATGACGTAATTTATCGATTTCATCATTAATGGATGCATCTTTCTCAATGTATGTATCAGACTGTGGAATATAGCTTTCTGGTTGGTAATAATCGTAATATGAAACAAAGTATTCAACAGCATTATTAGGAAAAAATTCCTTAAACTCAGAATATAACTGACCTGCAAGAGTTTTGTTATGTGCTAAAATTAGAGTAGGTTTTTGAACTTTTTGAATAATATTAGCCATAGTAAAAGTCTTACCGTGAGCCAGTAACACCTAAAAGAGTTTGAAACTTTTTTCCATCCAAAATACCTTTACTTAATTTATCAATAGCCT
>USEM01000015.1 GCA_900553695.1 uncultured Clostridium sp.
AGCATGAAAGTGAAATATTTGAAAAAATTGCAAAAATGAGAACAGAATATATGAATACAAAAGACTTACAAAAGGGAGAAATTCTAAACAATGAATGTAATAGATTGGTTGCAACACTTGAAAACTATCCAGAACTTAAAGCAAGTGAACAATTTTTATCTTTGCAGCAAAAACTAAGCAAAATAGAAAGTCAACTTCAAGCGGCAAGAAGATTATACAACGGAGCAGTAACAACATATAATACAAAAATATCAGTGGTTCCAGACAATATAATTGCAGGAATGTTTGGATTCAAAGATGAAAAATTATTTGAAATTGAAAGCACAGAAGCTAGAGAGAATATTAAATTAGACTTATAAGAAATCTTCTATAAAGGGGTGAAGTAATTGAAATCATTTAACGAAGTATATGAGCAAGTACATAAAGAAAGTTTTGAAGAGCTAGAAATATTGAGAAAAAAGTCAAAAAAAAGAATTTTTATAACTTTGCTGGTTGTAGGAGTTTTTATAGCGTTTATAGTATTTTTTCTAAATAAGGCTGATATAGGAGAAATTATGTATGGAGGTCAAGCAATTTTTGTGACTACTTTTTGTGTAGCTATTTTTATTATTATAATTACCATTATATGTGCTGCTTCTAAAACAAAATATACGCCAACATTTAAAGAAAAGGTAATTGGTCCATTTATTAAAAATATTGATGAAAATTTACAATATAGACCTAATGAGGGAATTTCATCTGTAATATATAGAATGGGTGAATTTGAAGGATATGACAATTATTATACAGAAGATTTAATAATAGGAAAACTAGATGAAAAGTATAATTTTCAAATGGCAGAGGTAAGAACAGAGGAAGAATCTACAGATTCAGATGGAGATACACATACATATACAGTATTCCATGGACTATTTGGAAATGTTGAATGCGCAAAAAATATAGAAACCACTTTCAAGGTACGTTCAGATAAAGGCATTTTTGGAAAAATGTTCAAAGGAAAGACAAAAGTAGAAATGGATTCTCAAGAATTCGAAAAATATTTTGATGTATATGGAGATAACAAAATAATAGTAATGCAAATATTAACATCTGAAGTAATGTCAACCATGATAGATTTTATACAGCAAAGTAAAATTAAATATGAATTAACAATAAATAAAGACCAAATGTACATAAGATTTCATACAGGAGGATTATTTGAACCAAGCTTATTTAAGAATTCATTAGATTACAGCATGCTAAAAAAATATTATGATATATTAGACTTTGTATTTAAAGTAACAAGAGAAATAAATAGTGTAATAGAAAAAACAGATATTTAAATTTTTAAAATATGTAATATTTTTAAGATTTTTCATAAAAACTATTGACAATTGAGTAACCATTCAACTATAATATAGTAGAAAACAGTTGAATGATTACTCAATTGTTGCGTAAAGGAGAATATTTATGGTATGTAAAATTGATATGTGTGATTGTAATGTAATACACGATGAAATTGTAGAAGCAGTAAAAGGACAGATGCCAAAAGAAAAACAAATTGAAGTAATTTCGAATTTCTATAAAATATTTAGTGATTCTACAAAATTAAAAATACTATGGGCATTAAATGTTTCAGAAATGTGTGTATGTGATTTAGCAGTACTCATAAATGTGACAAAATCAGCAATATCACATCAACTAAGAAGCTTAAAAGAAGCAAACTTAGTTAAGTATAGAAAAGAAGGAAAAAACGTATATTATTCATTATCAGATAATTGCGTTAAGGAAATAATTGAAAAAGGTATCATTCACACAATAAATAAAATATAGTATTGGGGGAAAATAGTAATGAAAAAAGGTATAATCAAAATTACAATATGTTCAATATTTTTTATATTAGCAAACATAGTTAAACTTGAATGGTTGCAAATACTATTCTTCTTTGCAAGTTACTTATCAATTGGTTATGAGGTAATCTTTGAAGCATTTGAAGGAATTAAAGAAAAGAAATTCTTAGGAGAAGATTTTTTAATGAGTATTGCAAGCTTAGGAGCATTTGCAACAGGAGAATATCCAGAAGCAATAGCAGTAATGCTATTTTTCCAAGTAGGAGAAATGTTTGAAGAATATGCAGAAAATAAATCTAAAAAATCTATAGAAAGTCTAATGGAATTAAAACCAGATAAAGCATATGTAAAAAGTGGAACAGAAGTTATAGAAAAAACTCCAGAAAAAGTAAAAATTGGGGATATAATTGTAGTAAAACCAGGAGAAAGGGTACCACTAGATGGTATAGTAACAAAAGGAGAGGCTTTAATAGATACATCAGCTTTAACAGGAGAATCAGTTCCTAGAAAAGTAGCAGAAAATTCTGAAATATTAAGTGGAGTAATAAACACAAATGGAGTACTAGAAATAAAAGTTACAAAAGAATTCCAAGAATCTACGATAAGCAAAATTTTAGACTTAGTAGAAAATGCAGGAGAGAAAAAGGCAACAACAGAAAAATTCATTACAAAATTTGCAAAAGTATATACACCAATTGTAATTATTTTAGCATTATTAATATTTGTAATACCAACAGCAATATTACACAAAGACCTTGCAACTTGGGGATATAGAGCATTATCTTTCTTAGTTGTATCTTGCCCTTGTGCCCTTGTAGTTTCTGTACCACTTAGCTTCTTTGGTGGAATAGGTGGAGCATCAAGAAAAGGTATTTTAATAAAGGGAAGCAATTATCTTGAAATATTATCAAATGTTCAAACAATAGTATTTGATAAAACAGGAACACTAACAAAAGGAAATTTCAAAGTAAAAAGCATAGAAGCAGTAGGAGATAAAGATGAACTACTAAAAATAGCAGCACATGTTGAAAGCTTTTCAAATCACCCAATAGCAAAATCTATACAAGAAAGTTATGTGGAAGAAATAAACAAAGAAATAATTACTGAACATAAAGAGATATCAGGACATGGAGTAACGGCAAAAATTAATGGAAAAACAGTTCATTTAGGAAACAGTAAATTAATGGCAAAACTTGGCATTAATGTGAAAGAAGAAACAAGTTCAGCAACTGTTGTGTATATAGCAATAGATAACCAATATGCAGGAAAAATAGAAATTGCAGATGAACTAAAAGAAGACTCAAAATTAGCAATAGAGAATTTGAAAAAGCAAGGTGTAAAACAAACTGTAATGCTTACAGGAGATAGAAAAGACGTTGGAGAAGATGTAGCAAAACAGTTGGGAATGGATAAAGTATTTACAGAATTATTACCTACAGACAAGGTAGATAAATTACAAGAAATTTTAGATAATAAAAACGGAAAAGTTGCATTTGTTGGGGATGGTTTAAATGATGCACCAGCACTTGCAATGGCAGATGTAGGCATTGCAATGGGAGCATATGGAACAGATGCAGCAATAGAAGCGGCAGATGTGGTTATTATGACAGATGAACCTTCAAAGATTTGTGATGCAATAAAAACTGCAAGAAAAACAATTAAAATATCAAAAGAAAATATTGGTTTTGCAATAACTGTAAAATTAATAACATTGCTACTTGTATTCTTAGGAATAGCAACAATGTGGCAAGCAGTATTTGCAGATGTTGGAGTAACTGTTATTGCAACATTAAATGCATTAAGAACATTAAAAAAATAAGAAATTTTAATTTCTAAAATAATATATTATAAAAATCCTACTAGTATAAAATTATGAAGGCGAAGCGGTTCGAGTGGATGGAGCTAGAAGTCCTAAATGAATTTTATGGAAATAGTTCGCCGTGAGAAAGGGTGCCATAAAAGGCATATAGGACTTCTGCGAACAGGAATTGAGACAAGCAAGCCAAATAAGTTTATACTAGTAGGATTTGAAATATTCAATTTGTTTTGAAAACTTAATATTAACAAAAACATTAAAAGCATTAAAATGCATTTAATGTTTTTGTTAAATCTCAATTACTTTATCTTTTAAATAATTCAAAATTCCACTTTCGGTTTTAAAAGCAAAAACTAATTTGTAAGAAGTAAGTTCTTGAGTTTTCTTTCCAAATTTCTTGTTAATCTCATTTTTTCCGTACTTGCCATCGCCAATAATTGGAAAGCCAGCATGTGCAAGATGTGCTCTTATTTGATGAGTTCTGCCAGAGTATTCTAATAGTACTTCTAAAGTTGAAGTATTATTTTTCCTACTGGTTTCTAAAACCTTATATGATGTAACGATTTTTTTATAGCCTGTTTTAGGCACGTCTGAAATATATACCATAGATTTTTTACTATCTTTAAATAAGTAAGCAACCAATGTATCTGCTTGTTTTTTTGGAATTCCATAAACAATGCATTTATAGTATTTTTTTATTTCCTTTTGTTTGAATTTTTCAAGTAAAATGTTTAATGATTTTTCAGTTTTTGCAAAAAGCACTAGTCCAGTAGTGTTTCTATCTAGCCTGTGGCAAGGTTTAATAAACTCATATTCTTCTTGTAATATTGTTGTTAAACTCTTAGAAGCATCATCTGATACAACTTCAATGCCATTAGTTTTATTAATAACTAAAATATTCTCATCTTCAAATACTTTTTCTATTGAAGGTTTAGAAAAGAGATATTCATCTGCTATAAAAACAGCAATTTCATCATTTTCATAAATGCTTACATTTTCTTTTATGCGTACACCATTAATTTTTATATCCTTTTGCCTAAGAGCTTTATTAAGCATATTAATGGAAAGCTCTGGGAATGAAGCTAAAATAAATGTATTTAATTTCTTATTATTATATTTTTGTGGAACAATTAATTTTCTCATAAAAATCTCCTATGTAAATATTATAAGACATTTTTCAAAATAATGGAATAGGTAGAAGAAATTTACCTTGATATTTTGCATATTATATGATATTATATTGAAAATTAATGGAGGACTAAAAATGGGAAGAACAAAACTTGCAGATAGAGTTTTACCTACATACACAAAGGGTGAAGAAATTTTTAATATGGTATCACATATTGTTGGGGCACCACTTGGAATAGTGGCACTTGTTTTAGGAGTAATTTTCTCAGCAAAACATGGAAATGGATATGGTATAGCCTCAAGTATTGTTTATGGCTTAACTTTAACAACATTATATACAATGTCTAGCATATATCATGGTTTGAAGCCAAATCTTAAAGCAAAAAAAGTTTTTCAAATAATAGATCATTGTTCAATTTTCTTACTTATAGCAGGAACATATACACCATTTGCTTTATGCACACTAAGGGAATATAATGTAGCAACAGGTTGGACAATTTTCGGTATAGTATGGGGACTTGCAATATTGCGGTATAGTATTAAATTCAATAGATTTGAAAGAATTTAAAGTATTTTCTATGATATGCTACTTAGTAATGGGTTGGTGTATTATATTTAGAATTAATGTAATAATAAATAGCCTTGGAGCAGTAGGCTTCTCATTACTACTAGCAGGTGGAATAGTTTATACTGTTGGAGCAATTTTTTATGGGCTTGGTAAAAAGCGTAAATGGATGCATTCAATTTTTCACTTGGGTTGCGTAATTCGGAAGTTTGTTACAATTAATTTGTGTATTAATATATGTAGTATAAAAAAAGTCGCTAAACAGCGACTTTTTACTATTTATATAATGGATATTTTTCACATAAAGCAGTTACTCTAGATTTTACTTCATCTAAATTTTCTTCTTTCACTACCATATCTATTAAATTTGCAAGTTCTATCATATCTTCTTCTTTAAAACCACGAGTTGTTACAGCAGGTGTACCAATTCTAATACCACTTGTAATGCTTGGCTTTTCGGTATCAAATGGAACAGCATTTTTATTTACTGTAATACCAACATCATCAAGTTTTGTTTCTAATGCTTTACCTGTAATGTGTTTGTTACGTAAATCAATTAATATTAAATGGTTATCTGTACCACCAGAAACTAAGTTAAAATCTAATTCTAATAATCTACTTGCTAAAGCTTGAGCATTTTTTATAATTTGTTCTTGGTATGTTTTAAATTCTGGTTCTAGTGCTTCTTTAAAACAAACAGCTTTTCCAGCAATTACATGCATTAACGGTCCACCTTGGTTACCTGGGAAGATTGCTTTATCTATGGCTTGACCATATTTTTCTTTGCAAAGTATTAAGCCACCTCTAGGACCTCTTAAAGTTTTATGTGTAGTAGAAGTAACTACATCTGCATATTCTACTGGGTTTGGATGAAAACCAACTGCAACTAAACCAGCAATATGAGCCATATCAACCATAAAATATGCTCCGAATTTTATCTGCAATTTCCCTAAAACGTTTAAAATCTATAATTCTTGCATAGGCACTAGCTCCTGCTAAAATTAGCTTTGGTTTATGCTCTAAAGCTAAACGTTCAACTTCATCATAATCAATTCTTCCGGTTTCTTCATTTAAACCATAAGGAATAAAATTATATAGTTTTCCAGAAGCGTTTACTTTGCTTCCATGTGTTAAATGACCACCATGTGATAAATTCATTCCTAAAACAGTATCTCCAGGTTGTAATAAAGCTGAATAAACAGCCATGTTAGCTTGTGCACCAGAGTGTGGTTGAACATTGGCATATTCTGCATTAAATAGCTTTTTAACTCTATCTCTAGCTAAATTTTCTATAACATCAACGTATTCACAACCACCATAATATCTATTACCAGGGTACCCCTCGGCATATTTATTTGTTAAATAACTTCCCATAGCTTCCATAACAGCAGGGCTTACAAAGTTTTCAGAAGCAATAAGCTCTATTTTATTTCTTTGTCTATTAAGCTCTTTCATTACTGCATCATAAACTTCAATATCTTCATTCTTTAAATTTTCAAAACTAGGCATAAAAATCAACCAACCTTTCTTCTTGTGACATTATATAACAAAAAAACAGAAAAAGTAAATAGGGCAAAATATAAAACTTGATAATTTTCTATTTACAAAACAAAAAAAATATGATAAAACTACAAGTGAAAAATTGTAAAAAGGAGTGAAAGTATTTTGAAGATAAAAGATGTAAATGAATTACAAAATTATGCATGTAAAATAAGGCAAGGTGTAATTGAAGAGGTATATTGTGCTCAATCAGGACACCCAGGAGGTTCATTATCAATAGCAGAAATACTTGCAGTACTTTATTTTAATCAAATGAATATTGATGAGAAAAATCCAAAAGCAAAGGAAAGAGATAGATTAGTCCTTTCAAAGGGACATACTTCTCCAGCACTATATAGCACTTTAGCTTTAAGAGGTTTTTTCGATACAAAAGAATTAAAGAATTTTAGAAATATAAATAGCAATTTACAAGGTCACCCAGATATGAAAAATATTCCTGGAGTAGATGCCTCAACAGGTTCTTTAGGACAGGGATTATCTATTGCAAATGGAATGGCACTTGCTTCTAAACAAGATAGTGAAGGAGTTAGAGTTTATTGCATTTGTGGTGACGGAGAAATAGAAGAAGGACAAATTTGGGAAGCTGCAATGACATCATCTCATTATAAGCTAGATAATTTATGCTTAATAGTTGATAACAATAATTTGCAAATTGATGGGGCAGTTAGTGATGTTATGAACATTTACCCAATTGATGAAAAATTCAAAAGTTTTGGGTTTGAAGTAATAAATGTAGATGGGCATAACATTCCAGAACTTATTTCAGCTTTTGAACAAGCTAAAAAAGTTAAAGGAAAACCAACAGTAATTATAGCAAACACAATAAAAGGAAAAGGTGTATCTTTTATGGAAAATGAGGCAGGCTGGCATGGAAAAGCACCAAATGAAGAAGAATATAAACAAGCAATGAAAGAATTAGGAGGTGCTGTATAATGGACGAAACAAGAAAAATTGCAACACGCCAAAGTTATGGAGAAGCTTTAGCAGAGCTTGGAGAGAAAAATGAAAATGTAGTAGTTTTTGATAGCGACTTATCAGGAGCAACAAAGACATCAATTTTTGCAAAAAAATTCCCAGAAAGATTTTTTGATATGGGAATTGCAGAACAAGATATGATGAGTACAGCTGCAGGTATGTCTACTTTTGGCAAAATCCCATATGCAAGTACTTTTGCTGTATTTGCAGCAGGAAGAGCATATGACCAAATAAGAAATAGCATATGTTACCCAAAAATGAATGTTAAAATCTGTGCAACACATAGTGGAGTAACAGTAGGAGAAGATGGAGCAACACACCAAATGTTAGAAGATTTAGGACTAATGAGAGGACTTCCCAATATGACAGTTCTATGTACTTCTGATGATACAGAAACTCGTTGGGCAATAGAGGAAATATCTAAAATACAAGGTCCAGTATATGTAAGACTTTGTAGACTAGCTACACCAGTAATATATGATGAAAATCAAAAGTTTGAAATAGGAAAAGCAATTCAAATTGGGGAAGGAACAGATGCAACAATATTTGCAACAGGAGTTGTAGTTTCAGAAGCAATTAAGGCAAAAGAAGAACTTGAAAAACAAGGAATAAATATTAGAGTGGTTGATATTCATACAATAAAACCTATAGATAAAGAAATGATAGTGAAATGTGCAAAAGAAACTAAAAAGCTAATTTCAATAGAAGACCATAGCATAATAAATGGTCTAGGAACAGCAATTGCAGATGTTTTAACAGAAGAATATCCATGCAAACTTATAAAACTTGGAGTAAAAGACGAATTTGGAAGATCTGGTAAAGCAACTGAACTCTTGGAACATTATGGTTTAACTGCAAAACATATTGAGGAGGCTATTCTAAAATAGCTAAAATAAAGGAGGAAACTAATGAGAAGTAAAGGAATTACATTAATAGCATTAATAATTACAGTAATTGTACTGCTAATATTAACAGGAATCTCTATAGGAGCAATAAGTAGAGCAAAGATATTTGATTCGGCTAAAAATGTAACAAACAAAACAGAAAAACAAATTGATGAACATGAACAAACTGTAAATGAAGTTAGAGATATGATATAAAATATTAAGTTGAAATATGTCAAATTTATGACATTTTATAAAATAAATGCTTTTTTATTGCAATTTTAACAATTTATTATTATAATAAAAGGGTAAAATATCATTAAAAAAATGAGGGGAAGAAATGATAGAATTTAAAAACGTATCAAAAACGTATTCAACAGGAACAGAAGCTGTACATGATGCAAGCTTTAAGATAGACAAGGGTGATTTTGCATTTTTAGTTGGACAATCAGGCTCAGGAAAATCAACACTTATAAAACTTATACTAAAAGAAGAAGAACCATCAAGTGGTACAATTATTATTAATGGTAAAGACACTACATTTTTAAAACCAAAACGTGTACCATATTTAAGAAGAAGTATGGGAGTTGTATTCCAAGACTTTAGACTTTTATCAGACAAAACAGTATATGATAATGTTGCATTTGCGATGAACATAGTAAAAGCAACACCAAGGCATATAAGAAGACAAGTACCAATGGTACTTTCATTGGTAGGTTTAAGTGGAAAAGCAAAAGCATATCCAGATGAATTATCTGGAGGAGAGCAACAAAGAGTTGCACTTGCTAGAGCATTAGTTAATAACCCATCAATGATAATTGCAGATGAGCCAACAGGAAACCTAGACCCAGAAACAGCTTGGGACATTATGATGCTTTTAAATGAAATTAACCTAAGGGGAACAACAGTGGTAATTGCAACACACGCAAAAGATATAGTAGATAGAATGAAAAAAAGAGTTATTGAGATTGAAAAGGGCGTTATAGTAAGAGATGATAGAAAAGGTGGTTATAACAAGTGAAGTATAATATAATAGGATATTTCCTTAGCGAAGGATTTAGAAATGTATTTAAAAACAAAAAATCTACAATTTCATGTTTAGGAATAATGTGCGTTACGATGCTTATGTTTGGTGTATTTTTCGCAATAGGAAAAAATATAACACATATCGTAAGTAATCTAGAAGATGCACAAGCAATAAGGGTAAACATACAAAATGATACATCCGAAGAAGATGTAGTTAAAATGAAGGATCAAATATTAGCAATTGATGGTGTGGCAGATGCAAAAAGAAAAACAAAACAAGATGCTTTTAATGAAATGAAAAATAAACTAGAAGGATACACTTCATCAATGGAAGGAATTGAACCAGATTTCTTATTTGATTCTTATATAGTGACATTAACAGATTTAGACATGAATGATAGTGTTCAAGAACAAATAAGCAAACTACCACATTTTAGAAGTATTACAAGTAGTAATCAAACAATCAATACATTATCAACAGTTGGAAAATGGATAAGAATTTTTACAGGAACAATTTTGGTTGTACTTATATTAATATCAATATTTATTATTGCAAATACAATTAAACTAACAGTTCATGCAAGAAGAAAAGAAATATCAATTATGAAGTATGTTGG
The DNA here is from genome assembly GCA_900553695.1 of uncultured Clostridium sp. Lineage (GTDB taxonomy): Bacteria > Bacillota > Clostridia > TANB77 > CAG-508 > UMGS1781. The sequence continues at coordinate 10,401 of USEM01000015.1, forward strand.
AGCTACAAATAGTTTCATACGAGCACCATTCATGATTGAGGGTGTAATTATAGGAATTATGTCTAGTGCAATATCACTTGGAATTGTAGGTGCGCTATATAATTGGGGAACAATAAAAATGGCACAATCAGAAACAATACAAAAAATTGGTGTTAATATGTTACAATTTAAAGACTTATTCTCAAGTATATTAATAGTATATATTATTTTAGGCGTAGGAATAGGAATTATAGGAAGTAGAATTTCAATGAGAAAATATTTAGACGTTTAAAAAGAAAGGAATTAAAAGTGAAAAAAACATGCATTACTGTAATTACAATTTTAACCATCTTAAACTTTAGTACAATAGTGCACGCTGTTGATTCTGAAATAACAGAAAATCAAAATGAAAACAATCAAAACCTAGAACAAAGAAGAATTGAACTAAGACAAAAAATAGAAGCAGAAGGTAAAAACCTAGAAAACATTAGCGTAGAACTCACAAAGAATCTTGAAGAAATAAACAAACTAGATGAAAATATATATGAATATGAAGAACAAGTAAAATCCATATCTGCAAGCTTACAAAATGTTGAAAAACAAATAAAAGAGGCAGAAACATACCTTACAACATTTGAAATAAGATATAATCATCAAAAAGAACTACTGCAAAAAAGAATTGCATATTGGTATGAAGCAGGTTCTACAAGGTATTTGGATGTTTTATTAAACTCAAAAAGTATATTAGATTTTATAGACAACTACTATTTGATAGGTGAAGTTGTTGAATATGATAATAATTTGCTTAAGAGTATTGAAAAACAAAAAAAACAAATAGAAAATATAAAAGAAGCATTAAGTATTAACAAAGAAAACTTAAAGGTAATTAAAGCAGAACAAAAAAAAGTTGCAGTTTCTTTAGAAAATGCAAAAGTAGTAAGAAGCAGTTATATAAATAGTTTAACAAATGATGAAATAGAAACAAGAAAAAGAATTGAGCTATACCAAAGTGAACTGGATTTAGTAGATCTAGAAATACTAATGACAGCACTTGAAAATACAGATACAACAAGATATGTAGGTGGAACATTTGCATGGCCAGCACCAGGATATTATACAATAACATCTCCATATAGTATGAGATTACATCCAATAATAAAAGTGTATAGACTTCATACGGGAATGGATATAGGGGCACCAATGGGAAGTTATGCAATAGCTGCAAATGACGGAATAGTCACTAAAGCAACATACTCATACTCATATGGTAATATGGTTATGATAGACCATGGAGGAGGAGTTTCAACACTATATGCTCATGGCTCAGAGATACTTGTGAGTGTTGGAGATACAGTAAAAAGAGGAGATCCAATTTTAAAGGTGGGATCAACTGGTTGGTCAACAGGACCACACTTACACTTTGAAATTATTATAAATGGAAATACTATAGATCCATATCCATTTGTAACAAGAGAAGCAACACAAGAAAGTGAAACAACACAAACAAATGAAGGACAACAATAAACAAAAAAGGAAGGGAATTTGTATGTTAAAGAAATTTTTAAAAGCATTTGGTATAATAGCTTTAGTTTCAATTATAGTTTTATCAGGGAATATTATGGTTGCATTTGCAGTATCACAGTCTGATTTGGATAATATTAACGACCAAATAGATAAAACTAAAGACAACATAACAGTATTAGAGGAAAAGCTTTCAGGAGTAATGAAACAAATACAATCATTAAATGCTGAAATTGCAGAATATGAAAATGATATTGCAGACTTAGATACTCAAATTGATAGCTTAAATGCACAAATAAGCGAGGCAGAAATAGGAATTAAAGATGCAGAGGAAAAATACAATCATCAATTAGAACTATTAAAAACAAGAATAGCTGCATTATATGAAGCAGGAGATACAACTTATTTAGATGTATTGCTTTCTTCAAAAAGTATAACGGATTTTATAGATAAATATTATACTATATCTGAAATACTTGAAAGCGATAAAAACCTTATGGGACAAATGGAAGATACAAAAACAAAGCTAGAAGAATCAAAACAAGTTTTAGAAACAGGAAAAGAGCAAATTGAAGCTTTAAAGAAAAGTAAAGTAGATACAGCAAATTCTTTAAAACAATCACAAGCTGTAAAACAAACATATGTAGATCAACTAAATGATGAGGAAAAAGCATTAGAAGAAGATCTAGAGCAATTTGAACGAGATAAAAAAGAAATTCAAGATGAGTTAAGACGTATTGCAATTGAGAATAATGGTGGAAAGGAAGTTATTCCAGGGGATCCAACTAGTGCAGGATACATATTTCCAGTAGAAGATTGTGGATTTTACAGTATTAATAGAAAATACTATCCATCATACCCAGGACACACAGGTACAGATATTAATATAGGTGTTTATGGCAAAAGGGTACTTGCTGTTAAAGCAGGAACAGTTGTTACTTCAACAGCATTAAGAAATTCTTATGGAGAGTATAGAAGCTATGGAGAATATATAGTAATAGATCACCATGATGGTACAATGACCCTTTATGGACATATGTCTCCAAACTCAAGAACAGTTTCTAAGGGCGACGAAGTTACACAAGGACAGGTAATTGGAGTTGTAGGAACTACAGGTAATTCAACAGGTTACCACTTACACTTTGAAGTTAGAATAAATGGTAGATGTGTAAACCCATTACCATATTTACAATAATAATATTAAAAATTTAGAATAGAATATTAACAAAAGAATAAAGGCGAGCAGCTATTAATAAGCTCGCCTAATTTAGAGAATTTAGGAGGAAAATAATGGAAAACAACAAGGCAAATAAAGTTTATAAAGTTGTAATGTTAATACTTATAACTGCAATAGTAACATTTATGATTACATCAATAGGGATGTATAATTATTTTGTGAAGACAAACCAAGGCAGAATAGCGGTTGTAGAAAGCATAGAAAAAAACGGAGACGATTATTCAATGCTAAATGCTAAACTGCAAATAGTTAAAGATTACTTGAACGATAACTATATTGGAGAACTTAATTTGGATCAAATGATTGAGGGAGCAATTAAAGGCTATGTTGAAGGAGTTGGAGACGATTATACAGAGTATTTGTCAAAAGATGAATATGAAGAACTAATTGTAAATGTTACTGGCGACTTTGTAGGAATAGGTGTATATATTTATAAAGATCAAGATGGCAATTTAATAGTGCTTGCACCTATGGAAAATTCACCATCAGAGGAAGCAGGAATTGAAGCAGGAGATAGAATTTTAGCAATTGATGGAGAAAATTGCAATGAAATGGATATAAATGTAGCTTCATCTAAAATAAAAGGAGAAGCTGGAAGTACAGTAGAATTAGAAATTCAAAGAGGTACAGAGACACTTAAGAAAACAGTTACAAGAAGAACTGTAGAAATTAGTGATAGTGCTTCTAAAATATTAGATGGAAATATAGGCTATATAGTACTTTCAACATTTGATACAGACTGTTCAAAGAAAATAAAAAAATATATGGAAGAATTCCAAAGTAAAGGAATAAACTCTGTAATTTTAGATTTAAGAAATAATACTGGGGGAGTAGTAGAGGAAGCTGTAAAAATTTCTGAATTGTTTATTGATAAAGGAAATACAGTATTACGTTCATATAATAAGACAGAAAAGGAAACAATAATAAAATCTAGTAGTGGTAAATATAAAGATATAAATCTTGTAGTTCTAGTTAATGATTATTCAGCAAGTGCAAGCGAAATCGTTACAGCGGCATTAAAAGATAATAAAGCAGCAACTATTGTTGGAATAAGAACTTATGGAAAAGGCGTAATGCAAGAGATACAACCATTATTTGATGGGGCAATAAAAATTACAATAGAGGAATTTAAAACACCAAATGGGGATAAAATAAACAAAGTAGGCATAAAACCGGATGTAGAAATTGAAATTGACAAAGATTCAAATGAAGATCTTCAACTACAAAAAGCAATTGAAATATTAAAATAAGAGAGGAATATATGAGTTTAGAAAAAAAACAGGCAATACGCTTTCATACAATGGCAATAATATTAATAATAATTTTTTGCATGGCAATAACACCAAAAACTTTACAAAATGATACTTTTTATACAATAAAAATTGGTGAGTATATTTTAGAAAATGGCATAACAATGCAAGAGCCATTTTCTTGGCATCAAAATTTAGAATATACATTTCCACATTGGGCATATGATGTATTTATTTATTCAATATACAATATAGGAGGAATGACTGGAATTTACATTTCGACGATTATACTTGCATCAATTCTAGGTATTTTATTATATGGTGTAAATGTTAAGCTAGCTAAAAATAGGATTATATCATTTATATTAACAATTGGAACGCTATATCTAATAAAACCCTACATCTGTGCAAGAGCACAGCTTGTAACATTTATATTATTCATATTAACAATATATTTTATTGAACGATTTTTAGAAACTAAAAAAATAAAATATGCAATAGGATTAGTTGTAATTCCAATATTGATTGCAAATTTACATGTAGCAACATTTTATTTTTACTTCATTTTGTACTTGCCATATATTGCCGAATTTGTATTATACATTTTTGCATATGCAAATGTAATAATAAGTGGAGCGAAGGTTGATTCTATAAGAAAGAAAATACAAAAACAAGGTGAGACAGAGGAATTACTTGAAAAACTTCAAAAGGCAGAGGAAAAACATAAGAGACTAAAAGAAAAAGAAGATAATAGAATTGAAAAACCATACAAAATAAAAATGACATATCATGACAGTATAAAAATTTTAATAATAATAATGCTAATATGTTTGCTTACAGGATTCCTAACACCACTTGGAACAACACCATACACATATTTAATAAAAACAATGCAAGGTATTAGTACAAAAAATATAAACGAACATTTACCAACAGTGCTTGCTGAAAATAAAAATTTATTAATAACATTTGTTGTATATATTGCAATAGTTGCATTTACAAAAATTAAAGTAAAACTATCAGATATATTCTTACTTGGTGGATTAGGTCTTTTGGCAATACTTTCAAGAAGACAAGCATCTATGTTCTATTTAATACGGAGTAATTCCATTAAATAGAATGTTAGTTCAGTTAGATTTAGAATACAATAAAGAAATTATAAAAAAAATAGAGAAAAAAACTTCAACATTTTTAGGAATTGCCATAATTTCAGCAATAGTAATTACAATTGCAATATTCCAATATAAACCACATAAAGATGATGCATATATTGATGAAAGCTCATACCCAGTACAAGCTACAGAATGGATGAAGGAAAACTTGAATTTTGAAGAAGTAAAATTATACAATGAGTATAACTATGGTAGTTATTTAATTTACCAAAATGTACCGGTATTTATAGACTCAAGATGTGATTTGTATTTGCCAGAATTTAATGAAAATGTATATGTTTTTAGAGACTTTTTAAATATGAATAATATGAACATAACAAATATGGAAGAAAAAATAGATGAATACGGATTTACTCATTTTATAGTTTCAAATGGAGTGAGAATGAAAATGTATTTAGACTTAAAACAAGATGAATATAAAAAAATATATCCAACAGAGGAAATTGAAGATAACAACTTCTCAATTTATGAAAGGATAAAATAATATGAAAAAAAGACTTGGAATAATTGCTGTAGGTGTAATAGTAGATCAAATATTGAAATTAATAATTTTTAATACAATTGGAGCATCAGGACAAACAATAAATTTAATACCAGGTATATTACAGCTTACTTATGTTGAAAATACTGGTGCTGCATTTGGATTTTTTAATGCAAGATTGTTTCTAATAATATTTGATATATTAATAATGTTTTTCATAATAAAAATATTATTAGACAAGAAATATCCTTTAAATGATAAAACTAAAACTGGATTATGCTTAATAATTGCAGGTGGAATAGGGAACCTAATAGATAGAATTTTTAGAGGATTTGTTATCGATTATATAGATATAACACAAATTATAGATTATCCAGTATTTAACTTTGCAGACATTTTGGTAGTTGTTGGTGTAATTTTAATAATTGCTACAATCATTGTAAATACAGTAAAAAGTCAGGAGAGCATAAATGAAAACGTATAAAGTAGAAGAGATAGGAAGGCTAGATAAAGTAGTGAGTAATCTAGAACAAAATATGTCTCGAGAAACAATACAAAGAATGATAAAAACAGGGAAAATTCTTGTAAACAATAAACAAGAAAAGGCATCATTCAAAACTACAGTAGGAGATTTAATAACTTTAGAAGAAGAAATACCTGAAGAAATAGAGCTAAAACCACAAGAAATGCCACTAGATATTATTTATGAAGATGATGATATGCTTGTAATAAACAAAGAAAAAGGTATAGTTGTGCACCCAGGGAATGGCAACCCAGATGGAACACTTGCAAATGCAGTAATGGCAAAATGCAAAGGCTCTTTATCAGGCATAGGAGGAAAAATAAGACCGGGAATAGTTCATAGAATAGATAAAGATACTTCAGGTTTAATAATAGTTGCAAAAAATGATACAGCACATATAGCTTTAAGCAAACAAATACAAGATAGAAAAGTAAAGAAAACCTATATAGCCTTAGTAAGGGGCGTTATAAAGGAAAATGAAGCAACAATTAATATGCCAATAGGTAGAAGCAATAAAGATAGAAAAAAGATGGCTGTAACAAAAGATGGCAAAGAAGCAATAACACACTTTAAAGTGTTAAAAAGATATAATGGTTTTACTTTATTAGAAGTAAAAATAGAAACAGGAAGAACACATCAAATTAGAGTACATCTATCTGAAATTGGATACCCAATAGTTGGAGATGAAGTTTATTCAAATGGAAAAAATCCATTTGGAGTAAAAGGTCAAATGCTACATGCAGAAAAGTTAGAACTAAAGCATCCAAGAACAGGTAAAGATTTAACATTTGAGGCACCTGTGCCAAAATACTTTGCGAATATAATAAATCAATTAGAAAAGGAATAAATATGGAGGAAATTAGATTACAAAAATACTTAGCAGAAGCTGGAGTTGCATCAAGAAGAAAGAGTGAAAAATATATAACTCGGTGGTAGAGTAAAGGTTAATGGAAAGTTAGTTACAGAGCTTGGAACAAAAGTAGATCCAGAAAAAGACAAAGTAGAAGTTGATGGAGTACTTTTGGAAAAGCCAAAAGATACTCATACATATATTTTACTTAATAAACCAATAGACTGTGTAACAACAGCAAAAGACCAGTTTGGAAGGCAAACAGTTTTAGATTTAGTAAAAACAAATAAAAGATTAGTACCGGTTGGAAGGTTAGATATGTACACATCAGGAGCACTAATACTTACAGATGACGGAGATTTTGTATATAAAATAACACATCCAAAACACGAAATTACAAAAACATACACAGTAACTTTGAAGGGAATTGTAACAAAAGAAGATGTGCAAAAGCTTGAAAATGGTGTGGATATAGGAGACTTTGTAACAAGCAAGGCAAAGGTAAGAATATTAAAAACAGATGAAGAACAAAACAAATCAAGACTTGAAATAACAATACATGAGGGAAAGAATAGACAAGTAAGAAGAATGTGTGAGGCAATAGATAGAAAGGTACTTGCACTTCATAGAAGCAAAATTGGTAATATAGGTGTAAAAGACCTAAAATTAGGTACGTGGAGATACCTAAAACAAATAGAAGTTGACGAATTGTTAAAAAATTGATAAAATATATATGTAGGAGGGGTTTTTATGGTATCAGATGAAGAAATTAAAACCAATGTATCTCCATTCGCAATGAGAGAAGGAGAAATAAAAACTTTTGATGGAAAAGATGGATATGTTTCAATAAACCAAATAATTAATAAAATCAATATTGGACATATAACAGATATTCATTTCCAAATATTAGAATTAGTAAACGAGTTTGAGTTTATAACCTCAAGACAAATATTTCAAATACTAGAGGCAAGAGGGGTTGATATAAAGTCACAAGATAAACTAAATAATAAATTAGAACAATTAATAAAAACTAAAATTCTTACAAGATACTATTTTACAGCAGAAGATGGAAAGGGAATTTACAGAATTTATTCATTAGAAAAAATGGGAAAATACCTTTTAAACTCAAGAGGTGTTGAATGTAAATGGCAACCAACAGATAACACAAAACCAGTTGCAATGATAAAGAAAAGACTTGCTGGAAACCAAGTAATAGTATCATATTTAAGAAAAGTAAAAGCATTTGATAGCTATACAGTAAAACCAGTTTTAAATAGCAAACAAACAGGAAAAGTATTCAAATTGCATGCAGGAATTAAAGTAACAAAAGCAGGTAAATCTGCAAGCTTAATATTTGAAGCAGTAAGAAGAGAAGAAGACTGGGAAAAGAAATTAATAGACAGAATGAAACTACTAAAAGACTTCTATGAAAACTTTGTAACATTTGATTCTGGCTATGATATTAAACCACAACTAGTATTATTATGCGAAGATGATAAACACACAGTAGAGGCTTTTAAAACAATTGTTACAAATAAACTTGAAATATCAAATGCAAATATATACTTTACAACAGACTTGAAACAAAATTTACCAAGTTTAACAAATTCATTAACAGAGTTTGTACTAGATGAAGAAACAGGTAAATATAAAATTCAAGAATTAAATTTAAAAATTTTAGAGTAAAAAAGTAAAATTTCACTAAAACCGTTGACAATATATTTACATAATGGTATAATGATAATTACGTTAAGGTATATGCTCTATACACTTTAATGAATTTTCAGAAAGGGAGGGCTATGATATGCCGCAAATTAACGTAGTGGATCGCGAAGGCGCGTCCGTAGGTTCTTATGAACCTGCAAATGGTACCATCGAAACCATGAATGGTACTTGGAACGTCGACAATGGCGGAATGGTTACCGACTCCGAAGGTAATTATGTCGGCCAGATGCACAACGGCAAATTAGACTATTAAGTCTAATTAAGAAAAGTAGCCACAGAGCAGAATAATCCTTGAATAAGGATTAGAAAAAACAAAAATTCCAGAGATTTTTCTCTGGAATTTTTGCCTCTATTTATTCTTTTTATTCTCACCTAAGTTAAAACTAACTGCATCTTCATTATTAAATAATACACTAGAATCTGTTGTGTCAGTTTGAATTGGGTCAATTTCAACATCCTCATTATCGAAGTCAATATAATTTGGATTAAACTTATTCTTCTTAACCTTTTTTGTTTCCTCATGAGCAATACCACTATTAAACTTATCAAAGTTATATTCTTTAAGTTTATGAGGTTCTTTATATTTAGACTCTAAGAAATCTAATGTACCATAATTTACAACGTTTTTACCTTTGCTATCTTTCATTTTGTAAATACATGTCTTAAACTTTAAACCTTGAATTTTAGCCACTGACATGATTTCTTTCCAACTCCAGTTTATACCATCAATTTTGTCTGGTGTATAACTATTAGGTGCAGACCATTCACGTCTTTGTCCAAATTCTTTTTCCCACCATGCATATTCTTCTGGAGTACAATTACCAAATGTAATTTTTGTTGGGCAGTTAGATAAAAGTGTTTGCATAAATGGACTAGATGCACCACCTAAACTAGATAGTGTAGGTACAGCAAGTATTGTTCCGACTCTATATTTTCTATATAATGTAACCATATCAGAGAAGAATGGACTTGCATATTTATCGAATTCATCAACATATAAGAAGTATGGAATTCTTGTTTTATCTGAACCAGGTCTACCTTCAACAGCACACATAAGTAGTGTTAAGAAGAAACGACCAAATCCTGCATGTGCAGTACCACCAATATCTGCAGGTCTTGTACATAATAATACAACTTCGCCATCTTGTAATACTTTATTAAAGTCTAAGTTATTTGTTCTGTTACAAATTATATCCCTTACACTTCCAGCCCTTAATAAATTTTCAAGTTCAGCTGTAGCGAAGTGAACATATCTTTCCATATCTTTACGCCCAGTAGAATCTTTATAAAAGTGTTGCTCAAAGTATGCAAGTTGGAATTTATATTTTTCCACTAAATCTGGTTCTTTCTTTAAGTCTTCGCATAAGTCTTCTACTAAGTCAAAGTTTGTTAAACATTCCAAAACATCTTCTAGGTTAGGTAAGTCACCATTATGGCGTCTTGGATATAATTCACCTAAGAATATACATATATTTTGAATTGCTTGGTAAGCTAAGTCTTTCATATATGCAAGTTCAGCTGTAGCACTTGCAGCATTGTATAAACCTTCTATTGTTAAAGCAATCATTAAACCTGCAAGAGATGGAGTAGGTAATGTAAATGGGTTTAGACCAATTGATGTTGAATCAAGAGGGTCGATAACATGTACTGGAATACCAAAGTTTTTAGCAACATCTGCAATTTTATAAGTTTGATCTGGGTCTGGTGTAACAGATGCTAAACCTAAGTTTTTATAAACTATAGTACCATCAGACATTGTTCCATAAATTAATTTACTCATAGCAGTTTTGTATGCTTTTTCTCTGCCTTCAGCAGGTGTAATCATGCTAAGATTAAAATGGCTATTCAAATATTCTTTACCATATGGGCAATTTAAAACAGCCAAGCCATTTTTAAGTGCATTGTAGCCCATTTCTTTTGAAGTTTCATTAAAGAAATACTTTTTCTCTAAATCTCTAGCCATCATAGGTTCCATAACTAAAGCAGATTTTCCTGTACCAGAAGGACCAACTATTAAAGTTGTTTCATATCTTCTTTTTTCAAGTAGCTTAACAGGTTTACCTGTAGATCTATCTGTACATAAGGTTATTTCATAACTATATGGCCCAACACTATCTGGTGGGTTTGTAATATCAATACCACCAAAGTCCAAAATAGAATCCTTGTAAGAGTTTGGGAATATTGGGTCATTAATCTTTTTATATAACCAGAAGAACAATTTATAAAATGTTGTTAAGATTATATAAATAGGTGTTAATGAAAGTGCTCTTTTTGTAGCCTTAGCAAAACCTGCAAGTAATGCATTTGAGTTAGGTACAGAAAGTACACCAATCCAAGCCAATCTATTTAACCATTGTATAACCATTGAAATTCCAATTATATAGAATGCAACCCAGAAAGCATAAAAGTAAGAAATTTTACTTTTATCTGATTTTGAAAATTTTGAAGGGATTGCAAATGCATAAGCAAACACAGGGCATGCTAATGCCAAAGTATATCTAATTGGTCCCCAATAACTAACCGACATTCCTGTGAAGCATAAAAAAAGTAGCTCTACAATTCTATCTACTAATATATATGCGGTTAATAAAGTAAGGATGTATGTAAAAAATGTGTTTCTATCTGTTTTTAAAACCTTTAAAAATTTATCTAATAATTTCACTGTTTGTTCCTCCAAACCTAATATATCTATACATATATATTATCCTATAAAACACGAAAAAAAACAAGTCTTTTTAGTAATTTTATTACAAAAATTACCATAAAATTGTAGTAATTATATGGAATGGAGGCTGATTTTTGAAAAATAATAAGCAAAGCTTTATGCAAGGCGTAATGGTTCTTATGCTATCTCAAATTATTATTAAGGTAATGGGGCTAGTTTATAAAATATATTTAACAAATAAAAGTGGCTTTGGAGATACAGGAAATGCCATATTTTCAGCAGGTTTTCAAGTGTATGCTATGTTTTTGGCAATATCATCAATAGGTGTTCCAAATGCAATATCTCAGTTAATATCAGCAAAAGTAGCAGTAGGAGATAACAAAGGGGCATATAGAATATTTAAAATTGCAATATCTATTTTTGGTTTAGTAGGCTTTTTAGGAACAGTCATTTTGTTCTCAAATGCAAAGCTAATTTCTAATGTGTATTTAGGAATACCAGAAGCTGAAATGACTATAATAGCACTAGCACCATCAGTTTTTATAGTGTCTATTTTAGCTGTATTTAGGGGCTATTTTAATGGTAGAGAAAGAATAAAAGTTACTGCAAATTCTCAAAGCTTAGAGCAAGTTTTAAAAACAATTTTTACATTTGCTATTGTAGAAATATTTTCATATGTTTCAAAAAACAATACAAGTATGATGGTTGCAGGAGCAGCAGTTGCAAGTACTTTATCTACCTTTTTTAGTTTTGGATATTTATACATATCATATATAAAGAACAAAAGAGAAATATGGAAAGATGTTCTAACATCAACTGAATATGAAAAAGAAAGCATATCAAAAATAATTAGAAACATATTAAGCATATTTTTCCCAATAGCACTAACATCACTTCTAGGTTCTTGTAATAGAAGTATAGATGCATTTACAATAGTAAATACTATTAGCAAATTTATGACAACAGAAGATGCAAAATTCCAATATGGAATATTAACAGGCAAAGTTGAAGGTTTAATTGTATTACCATATTCATTTAATATTGCATTTGCAACAACGCTAATACCTTCAATTGCAGCATCTCAAGCAACTGGGGAGATAAATAAGGCAATTCAAAGAATAAAATTTTCAATACTTGCAACAATATTAATAGCATTGCCGTGTACAGGTGTATTTTTCATTTTTGCAGATCCAATACTTAAATTATTGTTTCCAAATGCATATTTAGGCAAAACAATGTTAAAACTATGTTCATTAAGTATAGTATTTGTTGCAATAACTCAAACAATAGGTGGAGTTTTGCAAGGATTAAAAAAGGTGAAAGAACCAGCAATTGCAATTGGAGCAGGAGCAATTGTAAAACTTGTATTAAATCTTATCTTATTACCTATTGAAGGTTTAAATATAAATGGGGCAATAATTGCAACAATTGCAAGTCATATAGTAGTGTTTAGCATAAGCTTTTATTATTTAAAGAAATATGTTAGCATAAATTTTGGCATTATTAAATTTATAATAAAACCAATACTTGCAACAGTGGGGATGATTATAACGGCATATTTAATATATACAAGATTTTTGAATATCAATTCACAAAACATAAGACTTATAATATCTTTATTTAGTGGCACGGGAATATATATTATGTTAATCACAAAGCTTAAAATACTATCAAATGATGAAATTTGCATGTTACCATATGGAAATAAATTTATAAAAACAAAAAGAGCTAAAATATAGTAAAATAGCGGGCTGTAGAGCCTACAAAAGCTGAAAGTATTGAAAACAAAAGAAAAATCACAGAAACATCAACAAAAAAAAGAAGGATTTTAGCTAAATATGGCGAATTATCTAATTAGTAGATGTGATTTCTACATCAATACAAACTTTATAGGAGGTAGTTTTAAATGAACAAAGCTGAATTAATCGCAGCAATAGCTGCAAAAACAGGAGATACTAAAAAAGGAGCAGAAGCATCTGTAAACGCATTCGTAGATGTAGTAACAGAAGCATTAACAGAAGGAGATAAAGTTCAACTAGTTGGATTTGGTTCTTTTGAAGTAAGAAAAAGAGCAGCTAGAAAAGGAAGAAACCCACAAACTAAGGAAGAAATCAAAATACCTGCATCAAAAGCTCCAGTATTCAAAGCTGGTAAAGCTCTTAAAGATTTAGTAAACAAAAAATAAGGTTTATATAAATTAAGAAAGCGACCTAAAATTAAGGTCGCTTTTTCAATAACTAAAAAAGGAGAACCTATATGGAACAGATTTTTTCAGTGAAGAATATTGTTATATATTTAATCTTAATAAATATAATTGCATTTTTAGCAATGTATATAGATAAAAGAAAAGCAAAAAAAGGTAAAAGAAGAATTCCAGAAAAAACATTATTTATACTTGTAGGACTAGGTGGAGGAATAGGAGGAATTCTTGGAATGTACCTATTTAGACATAAAACAAAGAAAACAAGATTTGTAATAGGCTTCCCGGCCATACTAATATTTGAAGTTTTAGTAGTTATAGCAATACTTGTAGCCAACAAATAGCAAACAAAATTGCTGTGCACATAAAATGAAAAAATAAAAAAACAAGTAGACAAAGAAATATTAAAAGACAAAAAACGACAAAAATAAAACATTACAATGCGAGTTATTCACAGAGTTATCCACAGTATCCACAGGCAAAAAATAAAATAGACACAAGGTAACATAAAATAAAAACAAAGCAAAAAATGAAAATCTAATGGTAAAAAATCTAAAAAACTATTGATAATACGAAGAAAATAGTATAAAATATATGTCGTTAATGAAAGGAAAGTGATGTAGCAATGGAAAAATCAATGGATAAGATTGTTAATTTATGTAAGAGTAGAGGATATATATACCCAGGGTCTGAGATTTATGGGGGACTTGCTAATTCTTGGGACTATGGTCCTTTGGGAGTAGAGTTTAAGAATAATGTTAAAAAAGCATGGATGAAGAAGTTTATTCAAGAGAATAAATATAATGTTGGACTAGATGCTGCAATATTAATGAACCCAGAAACTTGGGTTGCTTCAGGACATGTTGGAGGTTTTAGTGATCCTCTTATAGACTGCAAAGAATGTAAAACAAGACATAGAGCAGATAAGTTGATAGAAGACTGGCTAAAAGAAAACAACAAGGAAGAAGTTGTAGATGGTTGGTCAGATGAAAAAATGGTAGATTTTATACATGATAATAACATTAAATGCCCAGATTGTGGTGCAAGTAATTTCACACCAATTAGAAAATTCAATTTAATGTTTAAAACATTCCAAGGAGTAACGGAAGATACAAAATCTGAGTTATATTTAAGACCAGAAACAGCGCAAGGAATATTTGTAAACTTTAAAAATGTATTAAGAACAACAAGAAGAAAACTTCCAATGGGAATTGGTCAGGTAGGTAAATCATTTAGAAATGAAATAACACCAGGAAACTTCTTATTTAGAATTCGTGAATTTGAACAAATGGAATTAGAGTTCTTTTGCAAACCAGGAACAGATATGGAATGGTTTAAATATTGGAGAGCATTCTGTAAGGACTGGCTTTTAAGCTTAGGAATGAAAGAAGAAAGTTTACGACTAAGAGACCATTCACCAGAAGAATTATGCTTCTACAGTAAAGGAACAACAGATATAGAATTTAAGTTCCCATTTGGTTGGGGAGAATTATGGGGAATAGCAGATAGAACAGACTATGACCTAAAACAACATATGGAACATTCAAAAGAAGACTTTACATATTTAGACCAAGAAACAGGAGAAAAATTCGTTCCATACTGTGTAGAGCCATCATTAGGCTGTGATAGAGTTGCACTTGCATTCCTTTGCAATGCTTATGATGAAGAAGAAATTGCAGAAGGAGATGTAAGAACAGTATTACACTTACACCCAGCACTAGCACCTTATAAAGTAGCGGTTTTACCACTATCTAAAAAACTTTCAGCAAAAGCAGAAGAAATATATGCAAACCTATCAAAGAAATACATGTGTGAATATGATGAAGCAGGAAGCATAGGAAAGAGATATAGAAGAGAAGACGAAATAGGAACACCATATTGCATAACAATCGACTTCGAAACAGAAAACGACAACTCAGTAACAATAAGAG
Organism: uncultured Clostridium sp.; assembly: GCA_900553695.1. GTDB lineage: Bacteria > Bacillota > Clostridia > TANB77 > CAG-508 > UMGS1781. The sequence continues at coordinate 25,935 of USEM01000015.1, forward strand.
ACAGAGACACAATGGAACAAGTAAGAGTAAAAATAGATGACTTAGAAAAATGGATAGATGAAAAAATAGCATTTTAAAGTATAATATAAAAGCAAAGAGCCTTAAACAACAAAGGCTCTTTGTTTGTATTTATAAACTCCATTACATCTTCTTTAGCTGGTTTTGTCCAGATTAGCATTTTAAAATCAATTCTTTCATTTCATCATTTGTAATAACATCGCCATTTTCAATGGCTTTCAAACCTTCATGAACTTTGCAGTAAATCAAAAAATCATTTAAAGTATTTTGATTAGATGAATAACTTTTCAAATTTGTTATGGGTTTTATTAATTTTTGTTTTTCTTTCACAGCACATCACTTCCTTATAAAATATTTAAGAAGTAACAGTGCTCATAAATACTACATGCTAATAGTATAACAAACAAGACTACAAATATCAACCAATTAGTAAAAAATATTAAAAAATTCTCTTGAAATTTATTTCAAAATATGATTTAATACTAAACGTAATTGGGAGAAGAAGCTTAAATACTATTTAAAATTTAATTAATAAGAAAGACTAGCCAAACGCAGGAGTTTTGTATTTAGAGAAAATCGGAGACCCCCGGAACGCTTCGTTAGGCGTCTCCATCGTGGGTTCGATTTTAAATAAATACAAAAGCTCCGATGAGATTTGGCGAACTTTTATATAGGAAATTTGAATAGTAACAAATTTTACAAAAAACTTTTGAAAAAAGTATTGACATTTTTGAAATATGATATATAATACTACCAAACAAAGGTTTGAAATAAATTAGGAGGAATTTTATGAGTACAGATAATTTAGAAAAGAAAAAGGCATTAGAAGCAGCATTAGGACAAATTGAAAAACAATTCGGTAAAGGTTCAGTTATGAAACTTGGAGAATACCAAGCAATGAATGTTGAAGCAATTCCAACAGGAGCATTAAGCTTAGACATTGCACTTGGAATTGGTGGTATTCCTAGAGGAAGAATTATAGAAATTTTTGGGCCAGAATCTTCTGGTAAAACAACACTTGCACTTCATGCAATAGCAGAAGCTCAAAAACTTGGAGGAGAAGCAG
>USEM01000016.1 GCA_900553695.1 uncultured Clostridium sp.
AATGCTTCAGATGTTGCAAGCGGAAGTTTAAATAATAGCACTCTTCAAAACGCATCAGGAAGAGCAATTTTAGCTGTTCAACAAGCAGCTCAACAACCGTTAAAAGAACAAAATGGTAATTTAAAATACTTCATCGAGTGTTTTGCTAGGGTTTTACTTGATCATATAAAAACTTATAATAGAGATGGCTTAACACTTGATGAGGAAATAACAGGTCCAACAGGAGAAACTACAGTAGCACTTGTACCAGTGGAAGGAAGTATTTTAGAAAAATTACAAGCAGATGTGAAAGTTGATGTAACACCAAAGCGGTGCTTACGATAAATTTGCACAAGAACAAAGTCTTGAAAATCTTTTAAAGGGTGGATATTTTAGTGCACAAAGATTACAAGAACTAAAAGTCTATGTTGAAACACTAGATGATGATAGTGCGATGCCAAAGCAAAAGTTGTTAAAAGCGATAAAGAAAATGGAAGAGGAACAAGCAAAAATAGCAGAGATAAATGCACAAGCTCAATTAATGAAACAAAAAGCAATGCAGTTTATTAATAATGATCCAGATGCACAGGCACAACAATTAAGTGAAAGTCAACAAATAGCTTGATTTAAAAGGAGGTAAAACCAATGAATAATAGAGCAAAATTTATAGAAGTAAGCAAAGAACAGCAAGACAGAATAGACTTAATTAGAAGTTCATTTTCTAATATGTATGATGTGATAGACCATAATTGCAAACCTAGTAGAGAAACATCACTTGTACTAACAAAATTAGAAGAAGCTCAATTTTGGGCAATAAAAGGAATAACAAGGGAGGTTAAATAGTATGGACTTTGGAGACGCAATAAAAGCAATGAAAAAACGGAAGCAAAGTACAAAGAGAGGGCTGGAATGGCAAAAACCAATACATAGAACTAGCAATGTGTATTAGTTACAAAAATGCTGAAGGGAAAATGATAAATGCAGAGCATGAAGCAATAGGAAATTGTGCAATAGCATTTGTAGGAACATCAGGAGTTCAATTAGGTTGGTTGGCAAGTCAAGCTGATATGCTTGCAGAGGACTGGAAAATAGTTAATTAAATTAGTTTTCAACAGCTACTAACTATTCTTATAGTTAAAGGGTTGTGAAATATACAGCAGTTAAACGAAGGTTTGACTGCTATTTTTTAGTCCAAGCATTTATGACTTAAAACTGTATGGGTAAGTGAAGACAAACACTTATAAAAAAATGGGAGGGATTAATAATGGAAGATGAAAAAACAGAAAACCTAGTAGTTGAAGATACTACTGAAAATGTGGGAGAACAAGCCACAGAAGAAGTCGTTGAAGGTGAAAAAACCACCACTGAACCTATAGTAGAGGAAGAAAAGAAATACACTGAAGCTGAATTAGATGAGATTTTGGCTAGAAAAAAACGCAATATGGAAAGAAAGTTAAGAAGAGAATATGAAAAAAAATATTATAATTATTCTGAACTTATGAATGTTGTGGGTGCTGGTCTTGGCACAAATGATATGCAAGAAGCTACTAAACAATTAAAAGAATACTATGAGGAGCAAGGGGTAAAAATACCTCAAAGTCAAAGAAATTTTACAGATAGAGAAGAACAAATATTAGCAAATGCTGATGCTGAGGATATTATAAACTCAGGATATGAAGACATAGTAGAAGAGGTAGACAGACTTACAAAAATAGGCCATGAAAACATGACTCATAGAGAAAAACTTATTTTTAAAACTCTTGCAGAAAAAAGACAAGCAATAGAAAGTGAAAAGGAACTTTTAAGCATTGGAGCAGACAAGAAAGTTTTAGCAAGTGAAGAATATAAAAACTTCATTAAGGATAATGGACTTGAAACTGTTTCAGCAAAAAAAGCTTACGAATTATTTCGTAAAGTACAACCAAAACCACAAATTGAACAGGTTGGAGATTTAACTAATTCTAATCCGAAAAGAGATAAAGATTTTATTTCTGAAGCAGAATATGACAGAATGTCTCCTTCAGAAATAGAAAAGAATTTAGATTTAATTCGAAAATCTATGCTAAAGTGGTAGAATAAAGGAGGAATTAATATGGCAGGTAACTTTAAACCTGAATTTTGGTCAAAATATTGCCAAAAAGAATTAAAAAATGATTTATTGTTAGCAAATTGGTGTAATTACCAATTTAGTGAGGAGGTTAAACAAGGTGCTAGACTTAAAATAGTTGGTGCTGTGAGACCTACTATACAAACTTACATACCAGGAAAGGATTTAAATGTTGAGAATTTGGGTGATAATTCACAATATCTTGATATTGATCAATTTAAAGCCTTTGCATTTGAAGTTGATGATGTTGACAGAGCTCAAAGCAAACCTGGCTACCTAGAAACACAATTTGATGAAGCAAAAGAAGCTTTAGCTGAAGATTACGATAAGTTCGTAGGAACTCTTGCAAAAGAAGCTCGTAAAGACATGAGATCTCAAAGTACAGATATATCTGCAGAATCTGATCCATTTGCAACTATTGATGCAGGACTAGTAAAACTATATAAAAATGGTGTAACTACAAAAACAGAATTAGCTGCTGACTTAAATGGAGAGCATTTAACAGCTTGTAGAAAGAAACTACAAACAATATTTACAGATAACGTAGAATATATTAAAAGAGGTGCAGTGGGAAAATATAACAACTGCTACATGAGAATGTCTAATAATCTATATAATGATGGAACAGATGATTATGAAATGATTAGAACTAAAAAAGCTATGGCTTTAGCAAATGGAATTGATAAAGTTGAAAAAGCAAGGAAAGAAAAAGGTTTTGCTGACATCGTAAAAGGTTTACATGTTTACGGCGGTGAATTAGTAAGACCAAAAGAACTATATGTTATTTTAGCTCACTAAAATAAAGCTCCCTTTTGGGAGCTAATTTTTATATAAGGAGGATTTTTAATATGGCAGTAAAAGAAATAAAACCAGTAAAAGTAAAATTTAATTCAATTGAAAAATTAACATTTGAGGCTGCAACAGCAGCTGCAGATGGTGTAAGTTTTAAAATACCAAACGACTTTGCAGGCTCTGAATATTTAACTATTATTGCACAAAATACAGGAGAGGCAGCTTATGATGTTTCTGTAAAAGCTCCAACAAAAGGAAGCTATGCAGCAGCAGATAGTAACTTGACTCTTGCAGATATACCGGCAGGAGGCATTGTAGCTATTAGAATTGAAAGTGCAAAATATGCAAATAATGATGGAACTGTAGTAGTTGTTCCAGAAAATGTAGCTGTAAAAGTTGCTATAATTTATTAAAAATAAGACATACCTTTAATGGTATGTCTTTTATCGTGCAAAAAGAGAAGAAGAAGAGGTGCAATTCCTCAGCGCACGCAGGAGGTTAAAATGGATAAGTTAGAAAGTTTAGAAAAATATGTAATAACACCTAATGTTAGATTTTATGGTGGATATAAAAATAACGGCAAAGATATAGAATTATGCGATGACTTTGAAGAGGGTGAAGGATATAAAATACATATAGTAGATAAGATTATAAACAATATTTTAATAAAGGATGTTGAAAAAGAATATATTATGAGAAATGGAAGAAAAGTTTCTCAAAAGGAATATCAAGAAATAGAGTTGGAACCAGAACAATTACTTATATACATTGAAGGACAAGGTTTTGTAATAAGTGAATATATAATGCTTACAATCGATGAAGCAATTGAAAAATATAAATTGTTAAAATCTCCAGATAAGGAGTAAGGAGGATACTATGACTTTAGGGGATATGAAACAAAAGGTGTTTAGATTAATTGAAGAAATAAATACTGAAAATAAGAACTTAACAGATGACCCAGACTTTGCAAGTAAAATAAATGATGTAATAGACCAAATTCAACATGAATTAGCAAGAATAAAGAAAATTCCTGCCATAGAAATAGTAGAAGCAACAGAAAATTCAAAATTTGAACTGGAAGATTTAGATAACTTTTATCAATTGAATAAAATAAAGGGACTAAACTATGAAAGGTTTGGCAACATTATAGAATTTCAGGAATCAGGCGAAGCTATCGTTTATTATTACAGATATCCTAAAAAAATTAATCATTCAAGTCCAGACACTACAAAACTTGAAATTAGCGAAGATGCACTTGAAACAATGCCTTATGGAGTTGCAGCTGATTTATTAAAAAGTGATGTTTCAAATCAATATGGACAAATATATGCAAACCGATATACCGAACTAAAACAAGGATTAGATCCACGATTCGGTGAATCAAGCTGTTCAATAGAAGGTGGAATAGATTTTTAGGAGGAGACTATGTCAGAAGTAAGTGGAAGTTTAATTACTAGAGTTTATGGCAATTTCAGAGGAGTTGATTTTACCAAAAGTAATAATTCTTTAATGAGAAGCCCAGATGCACTCAATATGTGGAAAAATTATGGCAATGAATTAGGAAAAAACATTGAAACCAGACCTGGCTTAGAATTGTTTAAATTATTTGATTTAAATATTTTTAGTATAAATTTCTATACTATTTTAGATGTAAAACATATGATTATACATGCAGGAGTTTCTTTATATGATTACAACATGAAAACAAAAGTATTAACAAAAATAAAAGAAAATGGTTTGAATCCAAAAAAAAGTTGTGGCTTTGTTCATAATAACATTTTCTTTTTTAAAGATGGAATAAATTATCTAGAGTATAACGGACAAACAGTAAAAGATGTAACAGGATATATTCCTACTACAACAATATCGCGAGCACCTGGAGGAGGAGGAAAAACATTAGAAGATGTTAATTTGCTTACCGGAGAAAGAAAAAATACTTTTTGTGCAGATGGAAAAAGCACCCAATATTGTCTAGACACAACTGATTTAGATTCGGACTATACAGTCAAAGCCTGGGTGAATGATGTTGAGATAACAGATTTTTCTGTAGATAAGGTAAATGGTAAAATAACATTTAATACAGCTCCTGAAGAACCTGATTCTGTTGGGACAGATAATGTAATTATTCAATTTTCTAAAACAGTATCTGGGGAAAAAGAAAAAATATTAAAGTGCACTCTATTAGAATTATTTGATAATAGGGTATTCTTTAGTGGAAATCAAGATTACCCTAATACTATTTTTCACAGCTCTCTTAGAAATCCAAGATATGTAAGTGATTTAGATTTTTATAATGAAGGTCTTGATTTAAGTCCAATAACAGCAATGGTAAGTGGAAATAATGCATTATGGGTATTTAAGAAACCTTCTTCTGCAAATACTTCAATTTTTTATCATAATCCAGCCACAGATAGCGATTATGGAAAGCTATATCCTTCATCACACTCTAGTATTTCACTAGGATGTGTGGCTACAGGAATAAATTTTAATGATGATATTGTATTTTTTTCAGACAGAGGAATGGAAGCAATTACTGGAGATGTTACTACAGAACAAGTGGCATCACACAGGAGTAGTTTAGTGGATAATAAAATGCTCCAAGAGGAGAATTATGAGAATTTAATTTTGTGTGAACACAAAGGATATTTGTTAGTATTTGTTGATAATAAAGTTTATCTGGCCGATAGTAGATTAATGTTTACAAATAACACACACACTGAATATGAGTGGTTTTATTGGGAACTTGAAAAAACTATTACATTTGCAATAGAAAATGATGGTATTCTTTATGTGGGAACTAATGATGGAATTTATACTTTAACAGATTTTACGCAAGAACGCAATATTACATCATATTGGACAACACTTGAAGATGAGTTTAAATATCCACAGATGCAAAAAACTACAAATAAAAAAGGTTGTATTGTAAATATGTCTGGAGAGAGTATTTTGGTGTCTGTTAAAGTTGATAATAAAACTTTTGAAAATATAGATACATATAAAAATGTTAAAGGTTATATAGTGGCCAGAATTAAAAAGAAAAAATGGAAGAGTATTCAGATTAAAATGAGCGCTACAAAACCTTTTAGTGTTGAAAAACTGACATTAGAAAGTTATGTGGGAAGTTATGTGAAAAGGTAGGTAGAATATGGATAAGTATGCTGTTAATTATGAAGATGAACGTTTTAAAAATATAGAAAATGAAAAACAAGAACAATTAACAAAATCAGAAAACATGTATAATGATATGGTAAATAATTCGGATAAATATTATCAAGACCAGATAAATGCAACTAAAGATTATGCAAAAGAGCAGAAAGAAGCTCAGCAACAACAAACAGATTTTACGATTGATAAGATTAATCAAGAGAAAGAACAAACAAGAAAAGATTATGTAAAAGAGCAAAAAGGAGCATATTCTGACTGGCAAAAACAAAGTAATACCTATTCTGCAAATGCAGAAAATTTAGCAACAAATGGTTTATCTAATAGTGGGTATGCACAGAGTATGCAAGTTAGCATGTGGAATACATATCAAAACAGAAAAGCAAGTGCAATGGAAAGTTATAATAAGGCTGCGCTTAACTATGACAATGGAATTAAAGAAGCTCAACTTGCAAACAATAGTGCGTTAGCTCAAATTGCTTACAATGCTTTACAACAAGAGCTCGAATTGTCACTTCAAGGATTCCAATATAGAAATCAACTTTTACAACAAAAGCAAACACAATTACAGAATATAAATGATAATTATTATAATAGATATCAAAATGTATTAGCTCAAATAAATGCTGAAATTGAAAGACAACGTGCTCAAGACCAATGGGATGCAGAGTTTAAACAAAAACAAGAACAGTATGAAGAATCTAGAAAACAATGGAGAGAAGAATTTAATCAAAAAGAAAGGCAATATGCAATAGAAAATGCAAGAGCTGAAAGAAAACTTGCTGCTGCACTTGCTAAAGAAGGTGATTATACTGTCGATTCAACGACAGATGGAGACATCAGTACTAAGATATTAGGAGCTTTACGAGCAGGACTTATGGGGGCAAAAAATGCAACTAAAATTAACACTAACACAAAGTTAAGTAATAATGCTTCTACTTTATTGATGGTTACTAAGAGCTTAAGTGCACTGACTAAAAACACTACAAAAATCGAAAACTTGATAAGCAGTGCTTTAGCACAAGGAAGAATAACCAAAGACGAAGCAGCAACCATAGTTAACAAATTAAATGGATAAGGGGTGCTATTATGGCTCAATTTGATTTGGATAGAATATTTAATAATGCAGAAAATCAAAGCCAAAAGAAGAAAAAGAAATATGATATAGATAGAATTTTAAATAGTGCAGAAGATATTTCTACAAGAAATACAACAATGGGAACTATACCAGCAATAACAGGCAGTGCAATACAAGCAACTAACAAGATAATAGCACCTATGGCAAAAACAACTACAAACTTAACTGAAGCAGATTTAAGAAAAATAGAGCAAAACTCAGGTTTGAAAATAGGAACATTAAATCTAAACAAAATGCAAGCACAACAGCAAAAATTTGAGAATCTACAGCAAAAGGGAAATGAAATTTTGCAAGACAAAAATAATAAAATATATGATGTAGATTATATTTACTCTGATTTAGGCATAGATAATGGAAAGGTATTTAAGAAAAGTTCTGCATTTAAGGATGGATATGATTTTGGAGATATTACCAAAACTGTGTTAGACACAGGTGCTACTTTAGGAACTGAAGTAGTAAAAGGGGTTGCAAATATAGGTGAAAATATAGGAGACTTAGCCTCTTATGGAATAGCAGGAGTGGCTGACCTTTTAGGAAAGGATGAATATGCTGACAAAGTAAGAAAAAATGCACAGGTAAGTTTAGTGGATAAATATACAAAACCTTTGTCTTCTAAAATTGATAAAAATTCTATTTTGGGAAGTAAAGGAAAAGAGATGGCAGAAAGTTTAGGATATGTTGCAGGAACAGCTGCTATAGGAACTGCAACAGGTGGAACCGCAGGAATATTGGGAAAAACAGCAGAAGGTGCAGCAAAGGCAGCTAATATTGCTACAACTGCAACAACCTTTGCAAGTTCAATGGGAAGTGGAATTACAGAAGCTTATCAAAATGGAGCAACAGACCAAGAAGCCCTTGCTTATGGAATAATCTCTGGTATTGGGGAAGCAGGCTCTGAATTAATGTTTGGTGGTTTAGGCAAAGTTTTTGGAAAGGTTGGATTTAATCCTACTGGAGGAGCTTTAGATGAAGTTGTTGTACAAGGGTTGAGCAGAAATATAAAAAACAAAATGGTAAAAACTTTAGTTCAATCTGGGTTAATGGCAACAGGAGAAGGTATTGAGGAAGTTGTTTCAGGAGTTGTGTCAGCTATAGGAAAAAAAGCAACATTTATGAAAGAAGAAGATTTGAAAAATATTCTTAAAGATGAAAATTTGGCAGAACAATTCTGGATGGGCACACTTACATCTGTGATAGCACAAGCGCCAAGTACCATTTCTAGCATAAAAAATAAAACAGATTATTTAACAGGTGAAAAATGGGAAACAACTCAAAAAAATGAAACACCAGAATTGTCTCAAAGCGCTCAAAACAACATAGAACAAAAAACTATTCAAACAGATACTAAAACCGCTCAAAATCAAAATATTCAAGAAACAAAGCCAAATGGTATAAATACACTAATTAAAGAGTTAGATTATTTTGAAACTGCTAAAAAATATAATATTGATACTAAAAATGATACAGTACAAAGTATAGCTAGAGTAACAAATGAAAGAGGAATAAAAGCTAGATATGATGCAGATGTTTTTAACGATAATAGACAGAATGCGATTTGGAAAATTAGTAAAGACAACAATGGAAATACTACAAGGGAAGTTATAATTAATCCTAATGCGGACACAAAGAAAAGTTTAGAAAATATTGCTATTCACGAATTAACACACGATTTAGAAGGTACCGAACAGTATAATAAATTAAGAGATTTAATTTTGGAATACGATAAAACAAAATCAGGATATCAAGAGGCTAGACAGTCATTAGAAGAATTGTATTCTAATGTTTATGATAAAAACAGTGAAGAATTTAATACTTTGGTAGACAGCGAAGCTGTAGCTGATATTCTAGGAAGTAAATTAGGTAACCAAGAATTTGTAAATAATTTAACAATTAAAAATAAAAATTTGGGACAAAGAATATACAGTTGGGTAATAGATAAACTTAATCGATTAAATGCAAAATTGGGATATAAAAGTGAAAAGATTTATTGGACTGATGTAAAAAATAAATTTGAAAACGCATTTAAGCAAGAATATCAAGGATTAGATACAAATAAAACTAAACTTTCGATACAACAAAACAATAATGGCAAATATGTAAAAGCTGATAGACAGGTAATTACGGGAAATGACTCATTAAAATGGGAAACACAAGTCGAGAATTATATAAATAATAATATAAGACAAGGAAAAGATGTTCAAGTAGAAACAGAAAGCGGAGATATATTAACAATTACAAAAGATACCGCAGGGAAAGCAAAATTTAGGAATAAAATAACAGATAAAAATGGCAATACTAGATATTTAAACAATAAAGAATTTTTATCAAAATTAACAGCAGAAACACATGTAGATGAATTAGCACAAATTTCACAAAAAATTAATAAAAAACCAATTCCAGATTATAAAAACCACAAATTTGCAAGAGATGGATTTGATTATAGAAGTGCATATTTTGAAGATTTTGACGGTCAATATTATAAAATTACAATGTCAGTTGGGAAAAATGGAAGCATTGATACTATATACAATATTGGAAAAATGGACAAAAAAAATAGAAGCAAATCTTCTTTAGTGGCTCAAAGGCCGAGTGATAAAAACATCACTAGTAATGAAGATATAACTTCTACTAATAGTATAGCACCAATTAAAGATGATGTCAATACTACTACTAAATATTCTATGCAAGAATCTGAAAATAATTCAGGTTCTTTTAAGTTTGACAATAAAGGTAGAGAGTTAAGCAAAGAACAGCAAGAATACTTTAAGAATAGTAAAGTAAGAGATGAAAATGGAAATTTACAAGAAGTATATCACGGATCTAATACAGACGGAATAACTATTTTTGATATAGACAAAACTAATGAAGATAATGTATTTGGAAAAGGTTTCTATTTTACTGACAATGAGCTTATGGCAGAAAGCTATGCAGAAGAAGCTGTTGACTATAATGGAGGAACTAAACAAATATATAAAGGATACTTAAATATAAAAAATCCATTTGTTGTGGAAGGGGAAAATACAGTAGATCTAGCAAATAAAATAAGAAATATTGATTATAATGCTGATATAATTGATTCGAATTATGGTGTTGCTTCAACAGAAAAGATGAAAGAATGGCTTATAAGTAAAGGATATGATGGAATAGAAGTGAAACTAAAAAAAGGTGATGGTTCATACTATGTTGCATTTAATTCAAATCAAATAAAAAAGGTTGATAATATTAGTCCAACGAGTAATTCTGACATAAGGTATTCTCAAAACAACAAAACCTGGCAAGATTATTTAGAAAAAAATTATAAAACAGCAGGAACAAGAACAAACTTGGAAGATATTAAAATTAATAATAATATTGCACCTATAGGAAAAAATGTTAAGAGAGGTCCTTTAATTGAGGAAATTGCACCTAAGGCTACAACACAAGTAAAAAATAGTTTTGATAAGAATGAGGATTTTAAAGTTCCTAAAGTTTTAAAAGATATTCCAAAAGATAAAAGTCCACTAAAGGTACTTAAAGATGAATTCATACAAGCAACCGTTAATAAAGGACACTATGTTGATCAGCTTGCTAAGCAGAAGAATAATCCGGAACTTACTTATAAGTATGATAGAAATCTGGGTGCATTTTCAGAGGGACAATTTACAATTGGAAGGGGACAAACAGATAATAATGGTAAGATTATAGGCAAGTCTGTTAAGGAAATATGGAAACCTGCAGAGAAGGCTAATTTAGTTAATGAATTTAGTGAATATTTGTTATATAAGCATAACGTTGATAGGATAAATCAAAATAATCCACTTTTGGGATATGAAATAAACGCACCACAGTCAGCTGAAATTGCTAAAAAATTGGAAACTAAATATCCACAATTTAAAGAATGGGCAAAGGATGTTTATACATATTATGATAATGAATTACAAAATTTTGTTGATGCAGGGCTTATAACTGAAGAATTTAAAAATCAGTTAAACGAAATGTATCCTCACTATGTGAAAATTTCAAGAAATATTGAAAATAATTTTAATGTAAAGAGTGATGAAAAGGTAGCAGGTGGAAAGAATCCAATTAAACGTGCTACAGGGGGAAATTCAGATATTTTACCATTAAAAGAAACTATGGCTTCTTACGCAATTCAAGCTAAAAAAGCAATAAGACAAAATGAATTAGGCAAAGAAGTGGCGAATACGTTAAAACTTAAAGATGTAATAAAGAAAAATAATAAGTCAGTGTATGAAGAAATAGCAAGAACAAATGATTCAAATGCTGCTGCAGATATGTTTTTTAATTCAATTAATAATTCACTTGTTGATAATTCTGATGGTCAAACAAAGTTGATTTATTATGATGACGGTGATATTGTAAATGTAAAAATTGATGATAAATTATATAAAAGTTTAGATACAAAAGATGTATTTAAAGACTTTGAAAATTCTAATATTTTAACAAAAGCAGTATCAAAGAGCTTACAAAAAGTTTCGAAAATACAAAGAGATTTGCTTACAACATATAACCTTGGATTCGCAATGGTAAATCCTATAAAAGATATTCAAGATGGTGCGTTCAATTCAAAATATCCTGGAAAATTTGCACAGAATTATGCAAAAGCAATAGGAGAAATGACTAAAGGGAAGAAAAGTGAATTGTATATGCTTTACTTAGCAAATGGCGGCAATAGTAATACATATTATGAATATGATACAAAAATGCCAACCAAAAATTATAAATTTGGTGATGGCATAAATAAAGCGAATGAAGTTGTAGAGACTTTACCACGTTTTGCAGAATTTATTTCTACAATAGAGAACGGAGGAAGCATAAATGAAGCAATGTACAATGCAGCAGAGATAACAACAAATTTTAAACGTGGAGGCAATTTTACAAAATTTTTAAATAGAAATGGTGCAAATTTTTTAAATGCAAGTGTACAGGGGTTATCTAAACAAATTAGAAATATAACAGGACAGAATGGTTGGAAAGGCTATGCACAACTAATTACTAAGTCTGTCCTTTTAGGGGTAGCACCTGCATTACTTAATGATGTTTTACTTGGAGACGATGATGAGTATGAGGAATTACCCGATTATATAAAAGATGAATACTATTTGTTTAAAAAATCAGATGGTAATTTTGTAAGAATACCAAAAGGTAGAGTTTTAAGTGTTATAGGAATGACAGCAAGAAGAACTGTAGAAGCAACTAAGGGCAACGAAGAGGCTTTTGATAATTGGTGGTCTGAAGTAGTGAGCCAAATGGCACCAAATAATCCTCTTGAAGATAATATTACTGCTCCTATTAAAGCTGTAAAGGATAATAAAACTTGGTATGGAACAAATATTGTATCAAGTCGTTTGCAAAAAGAATTACCTAAAAATCAGTATGATGAAACTACGGATGAATTTAGTAAGTGGTTGGGAGAAAAAATAAATGTAAGTCCTAAAAAGATAAACTACTTAATAGATCAATATAGTGGTGGTATAGGAGATATTGTATTGCCTAAGATAACGCCACAGGCTAAAGATAATATAATACAAGATAAATTTACAGCCAATAGTACTTTAAAGAATAAAAATCCAGGTAAGTTTTATGAGTTACTTGAAGAGACAACTCAACTTGCAAATGATGTTGAACCTGTTGAGAGTGATGTGTTGAAAGCAAAATATCTGAATAGTGTGAATTCAGATATGTCAAAATTATACAAAGAAAAAAGAACTATACAGATGTCTGATATGACTCAAGAAGCAAAGAAAGAAGCGGTTGAGGAGATACAGTCTAAGATTAATAGTTTAGCTGAACAAGCTATTAATGAAAGTAATAATGTAACTACAAATAGTAATTATGCAACAGTCCGGAGATAAAGAATATTATAAAGACAAAAATAATAATTGGACCGAAGTTACGGATGAAGAAAAAATTAAAAATAAAAATATAGAATTAAAAACTTATGCTGATTATAAAGAAAAAACATACAAGGAAAAGGAAAGACAAGTTAATACAGGCATTTTAAAAGAAAGTCAAAATTTAAAAACAAAAGATAAGCTTAAAATTTTACAAAATGCTAATTATTCTGCAGAAGAAAAAACAGAAATATATAAAAATTACATATTATCAAACGATTCTGCAAAGAAAAAATTAAATTTGCTAGAAAAGACAGGTATTACCGATGAAAAATACATAAATGAATATTTAAAATATTTACAACAGGATTTTGAATCTGATATAAAAGAAAATGGTACAACTAAGGGAAAAACTGTAAGTGGAAGTTCAAAGAAAAAAACTTATGAATATGTAAACAATATGAAAATTACTTATGAACAAAAATTAATGCTACTAGGAACGCAATACAAACTAAATGATACTGAAAGAACTAAACTGTACAAATATGTAAAAAGTTTAGACTATACAGAAGATGAGATGAAGAGTGTGTTTGAGAGCTTGAAAGGATTCACTGTTTATAAGAATGGAAAAGTTACTTGGTAGGAGGAATTATGGGAAAGGAAGATTTATCAAGACCGAGAAGTATTGAAGAGTTGCTAATTAGGTTTAAGCTGAATTTCGAAAGTAGTAACAAGGAAATGAAGGAAGAATTGCTGAACAAGGTTGAAAATGAACTTAACAATATTGTTAATTCTTTAATTATTAATTTAGCAGATGTTATAGATAGCCAGAACGAAATTTCGCTCTGGTTTTATTCTGGACTTCCTACATTAGAAAATGAACCATATACGAAGTGGACAACTGTTGAAGAACATTACGGCGATTTGTATTATAACCAAAACACTGGAAAAGTTTATAAGTTTATTGAAACAGGTTGGTCTGAGCAAAATGATATTAATTTAATACAGAGCATGGCATTAACTAATGCAAATTTAGATGTCAAAACGGACCATAAAAGAAGTGTTTTCTTTTCCAATCCATCTCCTCCATACAGCTCTGGAGACTGGTGGATAAAAAAAGATGGTACTTTATTTATATGCCAAATAGGAAAAAATACTGGAGAATTTGAGGAAAATGATTTTATAAATTCCTCAAAATCAACTATGACTATTGCTATTAAAGATGGTAACAAGTTAACAGTCTTACAAGGAACTGTTACAGAAATTACAGAAAAATATGTAAAATATACAGACCTCGCAACAGGAGGGAGCACAACTATTTCTGGAGACAATATAACAACAGGGAAAATAAAATCAAGTAATTATGTTCAAAATTCTATGGGTATGGAAATTGATTTAGATAATGGAACCATAAAAACAAAGAATTTTAAATTAGATCAATATGGTAATGCAAAATTATCAAATGGCGCTACAGTAATTTCGGAAAAAGGTTTGATGAATACATATACATACGATACGAGAGGGTATCAAATAGTTGGTTTTATAGGAAATGACACAATTTCTCCTACTGGTGTTGTTAAAGAGGAAGCAACAATTGATTTAATAATTCCAAAAAATTTCAATGTAACAAGTGCTATAGTAGAACTTTTTCATAGCCCAATTTATTGGGGACTAGACAACAAGTCAGTTTGGGGATATAGCAGGAATTTAAAACTATACAAAGCAAATAATTTATATAGTAGGCAAATAAATGCTGAATATATGGGAGGAATTTTTCTTAACAATAATACTACTTATGTGGAAATTCCCAATGCATTTGGAGCAAATGGTTATACACCATCTACTCCAAGCAATAATTCACATATAACGGAAAAAAAGGAATGCTCTGATATTAGTAGCTCATTTAAAGATTCAAATGGAAACACAATAAAAGGGTTACATCAGCTTAAGATATCTAGTGATTTTAATTTTACAGAAAGTTTTACGCAAGAGAATATTGCATCAAAAACAGGATGTGTTTTTGCAATTTTAAAAATTGATGGATACATGAAATATGAATTGGAGGAAGAAAATGATTAAAGTTAGTGAAGATGGGAGAACCATTTTTGTTAGTAGAGGAGATGCTGGTACAATTAAATTTTCAATACCACTATCCGAAACTAAAAATTATGAATTTCAAAATGGGGATAAAATTCAATTTAGGATTTTTGAAAAGAAAGGCTATGACAAAGAGCCTCTTTTAGACAAAGAAATTACTGTAAATAGTAATACAGAGGAAGTGGATATAATATTAACAGAAAAAGATACTACTTTTGGGCCTAAAATTAATAAAGCAACAACATATTGGTATGAAATAGCATTGAATGAAACTAAAACTACACTGGGCTTTGATGAAACTGGACCTGCCGAATTAATTCTTTTCCCTGCAAAGGCAGGTGATTAAGATGGGAATTAGCACAGATAAAAGGTTAAAAGGAAATATTAGTACACCTGAGATCAAAGGTGGCCAAATTGTTCTTACTGGGCCACGAGGAGTTGGTATTGAGAAGATAGAAAAAACAACAAGTTCTGGAGTTGAAGATACTTATACAATTACTTACACAGATGGCCAAACAAGTAATTTTATAGTAAAAAACGGTTTACCTCTCGAATTTAATTGGGATGGTACAAAGCTAGGAATAAGAGTGCAAGGACAAACTGATTATAGCTACACTGACTTAAAAGGTAGTAAAGGAGACACAGGAGCTCAAGGTCCCAAGGGAGAACAAGGAAAAGCTTTTACATACGATATGTTTACAGAAGAGCAACTTAAAGCACTTACAGGCCCTAAAGGAGAACAAGGTGCCCCAGGAAAAGATGCACCTAATATGTATAAGTATAAGGAAATACTAACTGCAGATGTAGCCAAAGGCGGAACTATAACATTGCCTTGCTACTACAAGGTCGGAACACATTGTCTTGACGTGTATTATATGGGAGAACTACTGATATTAAGTAGCGATGATGCAGGAAGCGATGGACATTATAGAGAAGTAGGCGAAGCTAATGCAGTAAGTAATAAAATAAAACTTACAACAGACTGGGCCGCAGAAGCGAATGAATATTTTGAGTTTGTGATAAGGGGTGAGTACAGTGTTTAATGTATGGGGAAAGATTAAAGAATTAATAAATAGACCTTATATAGTAGAAAGTGGTTCAAACGAGAACGGCCACTTTATTAAATGGTCGAATGGAGATTTAATATGCAGAAGGTCAGTAAGTAAAGAAAGTTTTAAACTTAGTAATTCATTAAGTACTACAGTTCAGAACATTAAAATTTACAGAAGCAATGCAGTTACATGGACTTACCCAATCAAATTTAAAGAAATTCCAACTGTTCAAAGCACTGTTGCAACAGGATTAAATGGTTCTCGTTTTTGTCAAACAAGACTTAATGGGGTTGCAACAGCAGAAAGTGTTCAAATACAGGTTTTGGGATTTGAAGATTTTACAGAGAATGGGCAAGGCTATAGTAATCTTATAAGTGTAGACCTGATTGCAGTTGGAAAATGGAAATAAAATAAGAAAGGATGGTATATATGAAAAACGAGCAAAGCCTTAGGAAATTTATACACAGCATTTAGAAACGGCACAAACTGGCTGAATAGTAAAAAATGGGCAAGATAAGAAAGGATAAAAAGTATGGAAGATACAAATTTAGTAGAGCGACTAGTAAAAGTAGAGCAGAGCGATAAGTCTGCTCATCATAGGCTGGATGAACAAGAAAAGGATATTGATGAACTAAAAAAGACTTATGTAATAATGGAAAAGTTGGATTTTAGAATGGAAAATGTAGAGAAGAATGTTACTGGAATAAATACTAAATTAGAAGACGTTGAAAAAAGTAAAGGGAAAAAATGGGATAAACTAGTAGATTACATATTTTACTTTATTTTAGCTACGCTTTTAGGTTTTGTGGCAATAAAACTAGGATTAAAATAGAAAGGAAGTGAGAAAAATGGAAACTGTAAAGAAAATATCTAAATATGTATTAAACATATTAACAATAATAAGTGCATTACTTTTAGGAATTAATGCAGTTGAAGGTATTACAATACCTTACTGTGCACAAATAACAGGAGTTATAGCAGCAATAAATGGTGTTATATCAACATATTTGTTAGGACAAAAAGCTATTAAAAAGGAGGAATAATTTTATGAACATAATTGAAAGAACATATAGTTTAAATGGAACATTAGAAAAAAGAGCGAAAACAGATAGCATATATCTTCATCATGCAGTATATAATGGACCTGTTGAAGATATAGATAGAATGCATAAAAATAGAGGCTGGACATGCATAGGGTATCATTTCTATGTAAGAAAAGACGGTTCTATTTATAGAGGCAGAAGAGAAGATACAATTGGAGCACATGCTTATGGTTATAATAGAACTAGTATAGGAATATGTGCTGAAGGAAATTTTGAGACAGATATTATGTCTGAGGCACAGAAGAAAGCTATAATTGAATTAATAATATATTTAAAAAATAAATATGCAATTACTAAAATTTTAAGACATAAAGATGTAAATGCAACAGCTTGCCCAGGAAGGAATTATCCATACGAAGAAATAGTTGCTGGAGTAAATAAAACAGAGATAACAGAAAAAGACGACACAAAAGTTGATAATAGTTATTTAGTAAAAATAACTGCAAATTGCTTAAATATAAGAGCTGGTGCAGGAACTAATTATAAAATAAAAGGACAAATAACAGATAAAGGTACATATACAATTGTAGAAACACAAGGAAACTGGGGAAGACTAAAAAGTGGGGCAGGTTGGATTTGTTTAGATTATACTAACAAACAAGGTTCTAAAGTATATTATAAAGTAACTGCAAATAGTGGGCTATGGTTATTAGATTCAAATGGCAGAAAAATAAAAGCGTATACTAAAGACACAGAAGTAGAATATCTTGGAGAAGGTTATACAAAATATGGTTACAATTATATAAAAGTTAAAGTTAATGGAAATATAGGCTACATGGCTAAAACATACCTAAAATAGCTATTTTAAAGACAACAAAGTATATTGCTCAAAAATAAAAACGGCTTAAAACGAAACCTCGTGTGTCGGTTTTTGCTGATATATAGCCATTTTCTAGTAATGCACATCTTGACAAATCAGTTTAAAAATGTTACAATAATATTACAGAATTGTTATATTGATATTATATTTTTGATACATTTATTGACAATCATAAAAATTAAATATATAATATTAAACACTTATCAATTATTTTTAAATGAATAGCATATATTAACCTTGGGAATAATATATTTACAAGGAGGTTTTTTATATGCAGGAGGAGGGAGAAATTATGACTAGAATAATGGAAAGTATTAATAGTATAAATATACCAACAAATGTACAAAAAGAAATTGGATTAAATAAAAATTGGAAAAAAGATATTTCTCCTAAAAAGGTAGAAAATATTTTTAATAGTGCACTTAGATTCAAAGAAGCATTAAGAGAGTTGTCAAAAAATTAAAACCAGATACTTAACGACAGTAGAAATAATTGTAATACACTTGGTAGTAATTGATAAGTTTTTCTCAGAGTATGAGAAAGGATGTAACAAACAATTTAGAGGGATAAAAGATACTAATTTATTTGTTTCAGCATTAAATCAGCCAAAGCAAACTTTTGATAAAAAAGATTTATACCCAACAATACTATCAAAAGCAGCTTGCTATTTAAGGTCATTTTCGATGGATCATCCTTTTTTTGATGGTAATAAGAGAACTGCTTTAATGTCAACAATAACATTTTTAGAAAAAAATGGGTATGAAGTGATTGCAGACAATGAAAAAATGTTTAAATTGGTAGAAAAAGTTGTAAAAGGAAGAATGTCAGTTTCTTCGATTGAAAGAAGATTAAAAAAATTTACTAGACCTGTTGGTTAAGAAAAAGAAACATGGGATTTAAAGAATTTTTGGGATATTTATATAATAAATCAAGTAAAAAATAAAGGGAGAGCTAGTTACAGAGATGTAGCTAGCTTTTAAATTTTACATTTATTAATAAATCAATAATTTGAGAAACTTCCATTACTTCCTTACTATTAATTCCAAATTGGTCTATTCTACTGTGCATTTCTGCTCTTAATGTTTCTATATCCAATTCACTATAAAACAAGTCATCTACTTTAACGTCAAGAGCCTTAGCAATGCTATACATAGTTTTGAGCGATGGATTATATACTTTATTGTTTTCTAATTCTGACAAATAAGAATAAGACAAACCAGTGTTTTTAACTAATCTATATAAAGTAATATTTTTACTTTTTCTAACATTTTTTATAACAAATACGAACATAAAATTACTCCTAATAATAGTATGTACTTATTTTAATCTAAATATTTATAAAAAACTAGACTTCGCCCTGAGCGAACTATTGAAAACAGCTAAATCTAGAGAATTAAGACATTTAATTTGTCGAAAACCTTTTAACATATATTATGTAACCCATTTGTCGAAAAGTTTTTCTTGACAACTGCAAATTTTGCTGTATAATTAAGACAAATAAAGAAACGCGTTTCTCTGATGAGGAGAAAAAATATATGGAAAATAATGTAGAAAAATATTTAAAATTAAAAGGGAAAAATGAAAAATTTATAAGATTAATTATTGCAATTTTAGAGAAAGAGAATGTTATTGATTACATTAAAACACTTCAAAACTTTTATGACAAATTTTAATGCAATTTTTAATGCAACGCCAATAAAAAAGTATAAAAAGGGATAAAAAAATATAAAAAGCATAATAAAATACAAGTACGGGAAAGCTAGTTATACGAGGTAATACGAGAAATTATAAAAAAATATAAGAAATTACAAAAGCATCTTTTTCTACCTTACACACAAGGTTAATTTTAGAAATGTTAAAGGAACTAGAGTTTTAGTCTAGTTCCTTTTTTCACGTTTGTTTTCAAAATGAATATAATATAACTAGATAAGTTTGTAGGAGGAATAAGAGTGAGAGAGTTACTAAAGATAAAAAATATATCTAAAATGTACCAGGCGAAAAACGGCGAAATTGAGGCATTGAAGGACATAAACTTTACTGTTGATAATGGAGAATTTGTGAGTATAATTGGACCAAGTGGCTGTGGAAAATCAACGCTTCTATCTATAATTGCAGGTTTAGAAGAAAAAACTTCAGGAAAACTCTACATAGATGGAGAAGAAAGCAATGGTATTACTTCTAAAATAGGATATATGTTGCAAAAAGATAGTTTACTAGAATGGAGAAGCATTTATAAAAATGTTATATTTGGCTTAGAAATTAAGAAAATCAACACTCCAGAAAATAGAAAGTATGTAGAAGAGCTTTTAAAGAAATACCATCTATATGAATTTAAAGACAAATATCCATCTCAATTATCAGGAGGAATGCGTCAAAGAGTTGCTTTAATTAGAACTTTAGCAATAAAACCAAAGATATTGTTACTAGATGAAGCTTTTTCAGCAATAGATTACCAAACAAGGTTAATGGTTACAAAAGATATTTATAATATAATAAAAAATGAAAATGTTACAACACTAATGGTTACGCATGATATTTCAGAAGCTATAAGCATGTCAGATAGAATTGTAGTATTAAGCGAAAGGCCAGCTACAGTAAAAACTATCCATACAATAGATTTTGAAATGGAAAACAGAGATCCATTAAACGTAAGAGAAAGTCCTAAATTCAGCAAGTATTTTGACAGCATTTGGAAGGAGTTAGATGTAAATGCAAAAGAAAACAATCTCGAAGGATAGACAGAAATACCTAAGAAGCATTTGGATAAAAAAAGTATCAATAGTTTTAACTCAAATAGGAATAGTAATTGCATTTATTGCAATTTGGGAAATAAGTGCCAATAAAGGGTTAATAGACAGCTTTATAACAAGCCAACCAAGTAGAATTCTGCAAACTCTTATGAACTTATCTGAAAATAAACTATTAATGCATCTTAAAGTAACATGTGAAGAAACACTAATAGGCTTCTCTCTAGGGGTAGCAATGGGAATAGTAATTGCAATAATTTTATGGTGGTCAGACTTTTTAAGCAAAGTTGCAGAACCTTTTTTAGTTGTACTAAATAGTTTACCCAAAGTTGCTTTAGGACCAATAATTATAATTTGGGTAGGAGCAGGAAAAGGTGCAATTATTACCATGGGTATTGCAATTTCACTTATAGTAACAATAATGGAAATATTAAATGGATTCTTAAATACTGATAAGGAAAAAATAAAGATGGCACAAACCTTTAATTGTAGTAAATTGCAGCTACTTACAAAAATAATAATCCCAGCAAATGTAACAACATTTATAAATTCACTAAAAATTAACATAGGTTTATCGTTAGTAGGAGTTATAACAGGAGAATTCTTAGTATCAAAGGCAGGACTTCGGATACTTAATAGTTTATGGAGGTCAAGTATTTAAGTTAGATTTAGTTATGACAGGTGTAATAATCTTGGCTTTTGTAGCAACCATACTATATGGTTCAGTAGTTTTACTAGAAAAACTACTATCAAGAACGCATTTGTTCAATTAATTTAGGAGGAATAATTTTGAAAAAAACAATAATGATAATAATATTAATAGCTGTAATTATAGGCATAATCACAGCGGTTGTTATTAATATTAATAAGAATAGTACAAAAGATGAAAATGGCACAAAACTCGTAAGATTAAATGAAGTTACAAGATCTGTATTCTATGCTCCACAGTATGTAGCAATAGCACAAGGATATTTTAAAGAAAAAGGAATAGAAGTGGAAATAACAACAGGGCAAGGAGCAGATAAAGTAATGACAGCAGTTTTATCAGGTCAAAGCGACATAGGCTTTGCAGGACCTGAAGCCTCAATTTATGTGTATAATGAAGGAAAAGAAGACCATACACAAGTATTTGCACAGCTTACGAAAAGAGATGGCTCATTTTTAGTTGCAAGAGACAAAACAGATGAATTTGATTGGAATCAACTAAAAGGAAAAACTGTTATACCAGGAAGAAAAGGTGGAGTTCCTTACATGACTTTTGAATATGTACTAAAACAAAAAGGAATAAACCCAAGTACAGATGTAAACTTAGATGACAGCATAAGTTTCGACTTAATGGCAGGAGCTTTTGCAGGAGGAAATGCAGAATATGTAACCCTTTTTGAACCAACAGCATCAATGACAGAGGAACAAGGAGCAGGATACATTGTAGCATCAGTTGGAGCAGAAGCGGGAGAAATACCATATACAGCATACTTTGCAAAGAAAAGTTATATTGCAAAAAATGAAGAACTAATACAAAACTTTACAGATGCAATATACAAAGGACAAAAATGGACACAAGAACACTCAGCAAAAGAAATTGCAGAACTAATAAAAGACTTTTTCCCAAGCACAGATGTGAAAATGCTAGAAAACTCAATACAAAGATATAAAGATATAGATGCATGGAACAAAACACCAGTGCTTACAGAAGAAGCTTTCAATAAATTACAAGATGTAATAGAAGAAGCTGGAGAACTAGAAAAAAGAGCAGACTATGAAAAAGTTGTAAATAACAAGTATGCAGAACAATCAATAAAGAATAATTAGTATTTAAACAGGATAGTTAAAAGCTATTCTGTTTTATTTTTGTGCTAGAAAATTTAAAGAATATATGTTATAATTCTCAAAAGAAAAGAGGGATACAATGTTTGAAAATATATTTTTTGATTTAGATGGAACAATAATAGATTCTAGAGAAGGAATAGTAAATTCCGTAATCTATTCTTTAAAAAATTTTAATATAGAAGTAAAAAATAGAGAAGAATTAGAAAAATTTATAGGACCACCACTAAATGAATCATTCAAGGAATTTTATAATTTTAATGAAAAGCAAACTGAGCTTGCAATAAAACTATTTAGAGAAAGATATGAAACAACAGGATTATGGGAAGCAAAACTATACCCAGGAATTAAAGAACTAATTAGTGATTTGAAAAAATCAGGAAAACGTGTTATTTTAGCAACATCAAAACCAGAAAAATTTGCAAAGAAAATTCTAGAAGGCTTTAAAATGGACAAGGACTTTTTCCTTATAATAGGAGCAACACTAGATGGCTCAAGAAGTGCAAAAAAAGATGTAATAAAATTTGCACTAGATAAAATAAAAGACATAAACTTAGAAGAATGCATAATGATAGGAGATAGGAACTACGATATTCTAGGAGCGAAAGAAAACAACATGAAATCAATAGGCGTAACATATGGCTTTGGAACAAAACCAGAACTTGAAACAGCAGAAGCAGACTACATTGCAGAAGATGTAGAAGAATTAAGAAAAATTTTATTTTAATAAAGATAAAAAATTTAACAAAAATTTTAAATTTTCATGTTCTATTTTCATAAAAATATGATATAATACACCCAAGGTAAGAGAGAAAAAAAGGGAGCATGAAAAAATGCAAAAGGTTATAAAAGACGTATTTCAAGATTTTAAAAAGGAAAGCAGTATTCAAGAAGCACAAATTCAAAAAATGAATTTATATAAAAAAAGCAACAAGTTAGAGGTAGAAATTTTAAGTCAAAATCAGCTAAAAGTTCAAGATTTAGCTGATTTTGAAACTTATTTATCGACAAGATTTAACATTCAGACAATTATAATAGATGTAAAATATCCAGAAATTGAACTAATTCACACACTTGAAGATGACTGGAACGACATTATAAAATATGTAGCTTCAAAATTTCCAATTACGAAAGCAATTTTAAAAGAAAGTACAATTACATTAGATGGAAATAGTGCGGAAATCAATTTAAAAAGCAAAAGTTCAGAGTTTTTACATGCATATTCAGTAGATAGTGTTTTAGAAAAACTTTTTATGAATGTATATGGCAGAAAATATAGAGTTACATACAATGAAAATATTACAGATGAAGAAATAAACGAACAACGCCATCGCTTAGAAGAATTACAGGAAAATGTTTGCAAAAATATTGTAAATAACTTAAACTTCATTGCAGAGGAAAATAAGAAGGCTGCTCAAGAGTTGAAACAAGAGCAAAAGGCAGAAGAAAGTGCTGGAAATATAGAGGAAGAACCAGAAGAAGAAACACCTTTAATACTTGGAAGAAGTGCAAATATCAAAGAACAAATTGTAAAAATAAAAGACCTAACAGCAGATTACGGAAGAGTTGCTTTGCAAGGAAAAGTAATAAGAACAGATTCAAGAGAATTAAAAAACGGTAAAACCTTAGTAATGTTTGATGTATATGATGGAACAAGCACAATTACTTGCAAATCATTCGTTGAACCAGAAAAAGTGCAAAAAGTTATGGCAAGAATTAAACCAAAAATAAGAGTAAAACTACAAGGAAATGCAGCATATGATAACTTTGCAAAAGAGCTTGGAGTTCTTGCAAATGTAGTAATAGAATTGCCACCACAAGCAGAAATTACAAGACAAGATAATAGCATGACAAAGCGTGTGGAACTACACATGCACACTCAAATGAGCCAAATGGATGCTATTACACCAGCAAAAGAATTAATAAAACGAGCTGCATCATGGGGAATGAAATCAGTTGCAATCACAGACCATGGAGTTGTACAAGCCTTCCCAGAAGCAAAACATGCAGTTGACGACTTAGGCTTAGACATAAAAGTTATATATGGTGTTGAAGCATATTTTATTCCAGATGATGAAATACCAGAAGGAGAAGATGCCTGGAAAAAGGTTAAACCATATCATGCAATAATACTTACACAAACACAAAAAGGA
>USEM01000017.1 GCA_900553695.1 uncultured Clostridium sp.
ACGCAACCTATACAACAGATCCTTTTGAAATAATACCACATAAAAACGGAATTGATTTTGATGTGGAAAAGGCAAAAGAAGCATTAAAAGAACAAAAAGACGAATACATTATAGATCTTATTATTACAGAACCAAAAGTACATACAAATGAAATTGGAGAAGAAGCATTTCCAGATTTATTAAGCTCATTCTCAACAAAATATGATGAAAGTAATGTACCAAGATCAAAAAATTTAAAAATTGCATTATCAAAATTAAATGGTGTAGTTATAATGCCAGGCGAAGTATTTTCGTATAATAAAACACTTGGCAAAAGAACAGTAGAAGATGGATACCAATATGCAAACGGTTTTGCAGGAGGTAAAGTTGTACCAATGCTTGCAGGAGGAATATGCCAAATTTCATCAACTTTATATGATGCAGCATTATATGCAAATATGAAAATTATTGAAAGACATAACCATATGTTCCAAGCTGGATATGTAGAACCAGGAAAGGACGCTACAGTTGTTTATGGCTCACTTGATTTTCAATTTGAAAACACAAGAAAATATCCAATAATGCTAAAAACAAAATCAGGTGGTGGATTAGCAGAAATCAAAATTTTTGGAATAAAAGAAGAAGTTGAGTATGATATAGAAATTATAACAGAAGTACAGAGTTATACATCATATAATGTGGTTTATGAAAATGACACAAATCTAGCTCCTGGTGCTGAAAGTGTAGCACAATGGGGATTAAAAGGATGTAGAAGTAAAACATATAGAATAATTAGTTTAAATGGACAAGAAATTTCGAAGGAATTATTATCAACAGATTCATATAGTCCATTAAATAAAATAGT
The DNA here is from genome assembly GCA_900553695.1 of uncultured Clostridium sp. GTDB lineage: Bacteria > Bacillota > Clostridia > TANB77 > CAG-508 > UMGS1781. The sequence continues at coordinate 845 of USEM01000017.1, forward strand.
AAAAAGAGGAGTAAGTAAAACTCCTGCAAAAACAGAAAAACCAGCATCTACAACGCCTGAAAAACCAACAACACCAACTAAACCGGAAACTCAAACAACACCTGAAAAACCAAGTGCAAATAATACAAACAATACAGTAAGTAACAACACAACAGGCAATACCACAGGAAATACAACAAACAATACCTCAAATAACACAAATGGAACATAAAGCAAAAAAGAAAGGACAATTAAAATGGAAGCAATTACATATGAACTTAAACATGTTTGCAAACAAACAGGAGCAAGACGAGGAGTAGTACATACTCCTCATGGTGATATTCAAACACCAGTATTTATGCCAGTTGGAACACAAGCAACTGTGAAATCTATGACACCAGAAGAATTAAAAGAAGAAGTAAAAGCAGAAATTATACTTTCAAATACATACCATTTATACCTAAGACCAGGACATGAATTAGTTAAAGAAGCTGGTGGTCTTCATAAATTTATGAATTGGGACAGGCCGATTTTAACAGATTGTGGAGGGTTTCAAGTATTTAGTTTAAGCGATTTAAGAACAATTTCTGAAGATGGAGTTGAATTTAAATCACACTTAGATGGAAGCAAACACTTCTTTTCGCCAGAAAAGGTAATGGAAATAGAGGAAGCTTTAGGTGCGGATATAATAATGTCATTTGATGAATGTGTTGAACCTAATGCAACATATGAATATACAAAACAATCAATGGAAAGAACAACAAGATGGGCTGAAAGATGCAAAAAAGCACACACAACTACAGATAAACAAGGATTGTTTGGAATAATTCAAGGAGGTTTTTTTGAGGATTTAAGAAAAATCTCAGCAAAAGATTTAATAAACTTAGACTTTCCAGGATATGCCATTGGAGGAATAAGTGTAGGAGAATCAAAGGAAGATTTCTTAAGAATTTTAAGATATACAGCACCACTTATGCCAGAAAATAAACCAAGATATCTAATGGGTGTTGGAACTCCGGATTATTTAATAGAAGCAGCAATTTCAGGAATAGATATGTGCGACTGCGTTTTACCAACAAGAATAGCAAGAAATGGAACAGCACTAACATCACATGGAAAAGTTGTTATAAGAAATGCAACATATGAAAGAGATTGGGGAAAGCTAGATGATGAATGTGATTGTTATACTTGCAAAAACTATACAAGAGCTTATATAAGGCATCTTATAAAGACAAACGAAATTCTTGGAGTTAGGCTACTATCAATTCATAATTTGAGATTTTTAGTAAGATTAATGGAACAGGTGAGACAAGCTATTGAAGAAGATAGATTACTAGATTTTAAAAATGAGTTTTATAAAAAATATGGATATACAACAAAAGATTAAATGTTTTGAAAGGAATGAAAGATTATGGATTTATTAAATGAAAAAAGGGAACAACCTGAAGAAAAATCAAAAGGAAAGAAAATTGTGCTTATATTACTAATATTGTCAATTATAGGTGCTATAGGAATAGGAATTTTGATTTCTTTTCTAAAAGCAAACAAGGTAATTCCTAATACTTTATATATTAATGGCGAAAAAAAGGAAATTTCAAATACATTATTCGTTTCTGATAAGAATGGAAACAAATACATGAACTTGAAAGAGTTAGCAGAACTGTTGGGGTATAAATTCGATAACAGTGAATATCAAAAATATGATCTAGACACAACAAAATGTTATATTGCAAATGGAAAATTAATATCAGGTTTTGAAATGGATTCAAACAAAATATATAAATATGAAGAAGGTACGAATTTAGATTACCAACACTATACTTTAAATCATAATATATTAGCTTATAACAACAATCTATACATTTCAACAGATGATTTACCAAAAGCATTGAACATAAAATATTCGGTTAACGAAAAAAATGAAATTAATTTATATACAACAGATTATTTAGCAAAATCTTATGATAAAAAATTACGAGAATTAGGATATACAATATCACAAGATGATAATAATAAAAAGGCAATAGCTTATGATTTTATTATAGCTAGTAAAAATGGAATATGGAGCGTATTTGATACAAATTATCAAGAAATAATAGGTGGAGCAAAATATACAAGTATATATTTTGATGAATGTAATTTTAACTATATAGTGTCAAATACAAATGGACAATATGGTATAATTAGTACAACAGGACGTGCAGTACAGTCATTAAAATATGATGGGTTAGAAATTATCAATTATGAACGTATGTTATATAAAGTGAAAAATAAAAATAAATATGGTGTAATGAAAAAGGATGGTACAATAATCGGAGAGATTATTTATGATGACATTGGATATAAAGCAAATTCACAAAATAAGATTCTATATACGTTAATAGTTCCTAAAATGGACAACTTAGCAAATGACTCAATAGTTATAAAAAATAATGGAAAATATGGATTAATGGACATCGATACAGGAGATGAGTTATTACCTTGTGATCATTTAGATGAGTTATATTCAGTAAGTGAGCTAGGAAAAATATATTATAGGGTAGAGGTTGAAAAACAAACATTAGAATTAAAAGAATATTTAAGATTAAGAGCAACACAAGTGGTAAACCTTTAAAAAAGTAAGGAACTTCAATTTAGAAGTTCCTTTTTACTACATTTTTTGTTCACCAGGTAAGAAATAATCAACTACACCGTAAATTAAAGCACCAATTATTGCAGACATCCAAGAAATTGCATAACCTGCAACAAAATATTGTGTAGCATATAGTATAATAACTGATAGAACAAACCCTACAAACCCTTTACCAAAAGGACTTGCTTGAATACCTGTAAATTTAGAAATAAGGTAATCCATAATAGTAAGCACAACAGCAGCTGCGGCTAAAGCCCAAAAATTATTAATCTCAAAACCAGGTGTAAAGAAAGCTGTAATAGCAAGAACTATAGCAGCAGTTATTAGTCTACCAACTATTAACCAAGCTGTATTAGTACCATTTGAAGTTTGTACATTTTGATTGTTATTTCCCATTTGCTTAAAACCTCCTAACTTTAAATATATATATTTAATTTTGCTTTGATTTTTAGGTTTCGTATATATTATTTTCAATAAATAAATTTTTATTCAAAAAAATCTTGTATAAATTCAAAAAAAATGTGAAAAATTTAACTATAAAAAAGGAGACAAAAATGTTAAACACTTTTGTAAGAGTAAGCATTATTTACATACTAGTTTTAGTAGTAATGCGTATAATGGGAAAACGTGAAATTAGCCAAATGCAGCCATTTGAACTAGTTATTGCTATAATGATAGCAGACTTAGCTTCTGTTCCAATGTCTGATACAGGCATTCCAATATTTAATGGTATAATACCAATCTTAGCATTGTTATTATTCCAGTTAATAATCTCAATTATTAACCTAAGAAGTATAAAGTTAAGACAAATAATTTGTGGAAAACCACAAATTCTAATATATAGAGGAAAAATTGATGAAAAAGCACTTAAAAAAGAAAAGATAACAATAAATGAACTTCAAGAAAGACTTAGACAAAATAATATTTTCACACTAGGAGATGTAGAATATGCAATACTTGAAACAAGTGGCGAAATAAGCGTAATACAAAAGCCAGAAAAACGAAATACAATACCAGAAGATTTTAATATAACACCAGAATATGAGGGAATTCCATATGATTTAATAATAGATGGAAGAATAATGTATGATAATCTAAAGAAAATTGGGAAAGATGAAATATGGCTAAAAAAACAAGTAGATAAATTTAAAATAAAGCCAGAAAATGCATTAATAGTAACATTTGATGGAAAAGAACAAATCTTTTGCCAAGAGAAAGAAAGGAAATAAAAATGAGAGATGCCATAATAATTATTTCAATTATATTAATTATTATAGTTGGAGATTTAATGATGCAAAACTACTTAAGCAAAACAACAGAAGAACTACTAGCAGATTTAAATGAATTGAAAGATAAAGCTATAAAAGTAAAAGAAGATAATGAAAGAGATGAAATTATAACTCTTGCAAATAATGTTGATGAAAAATGGCAAGAAATTAGCAATACTTGGTCCATTATAATAGTTCATCAAGAAATAGATAACCTAGAGCAAGCCTTTACAAGAGCAAAAGCAAGCATAGAAAATGGTGAATTAGATGATGCAATTCCGGAAATTGAAGAAGCAATTTTCTTTACCAACCATGTTTGTGATAGAGAAAGGTTGAGCCTAAAAAATATATTTTAATAAATTTGCAAAAACATTTCATTTTTTGAGCTTTTTATGATAAAATAGTATAGAAGTAAAATTGAAAGGACGAAAATATGGAAGAAATAGATTTAGAAAATTTACCAAAACATATAGCAATAATTATGGACGGAAATAGACGTTGGGCTAAAGCAAGAGGCTTAACCACAAAAGACGGACACAAAGCGGGTTCAAAGAATCTAGATAACATAGCAACATTTTGTAATGAAATAGGAATAAAATATTTAACAGTATATGCGTTTTCAACAGAAAACTGGAAACGTACACAAGAAGAAGTTTCTGCTTTAATGTTTATATTAAAAGCAAACTTAGATTCTATGCTTAGAAAACTAGACCTAAAAAATATAAAAATTAGAGTGATTGGTGAAAAGGAAAATATACCACCAGATATTCAAAAAAAGATTGATAAATTAGTTGAAAAAACCAAGAATAATACAGGTTTAGTTTTAAATATAGCATTTAACTATGGTGGTAGAGCAGAACTTGTACATAGTACAAAAGTTATTGCAGAAAAAGTAAAATCAGGAGAAATTGATATTGAAGATATTAATGAAAAACTAATATCAGATAGCATCTACACAGCAGGCCAACCAGATCCGGATTTAATGATAAGAACAAGTCATGAATTAAGAACAAGTAACTTTTTACCATGGCAACTTACATATTCGGAATTCTATTTCCCAGATAAACATTGGCCAGAGTTTGATCGAGAAGATTTAATAGAGGCAATTAAGATATATCAAAAAAGAAATAGAAGATTTGGGGGACGCCCAGACGAGGTGAAAAAATAATGAAAACAAAAATAAAAAGGTTTATATCTGGCATGATATTATTTTTAGCAGTAGCAGTTATCCTTATTTTTGGAAACAGCACAGCTGTAAATTTAACCATATCAGCAGTTGCAATAATAGCAATAAATGAGTATTTTAATTGTCTTTCAAAAAAGTATAATGTTGAGAGATGGATAGGCAACATTTTGGCAATATTACTTGCATTTATAAATGTTCTCCCAAAGGAAATTCTAATACTTATGTTTCCAATTGGTATAGCTTTATTATTCTTTAAAGTTATAATAACAGAAATGAAAACAAACTTTGTAGATATTGCAATAACAGGCTTTGGAATAATATATATAATTGGATTTATAGTGTTTATACCACTAATATATATGTCAGAACACGGTAAGCTTTTAATTTGGTACTTGGCAATATCCGCTTGGGGAACAGATACTTTTGCATATCTAGTAGGAATAAAATTTGGAAAACACAAATTAACACCAATTAGTCCTAAAAAATCAATAGAAGGAAGTATAGGAGGAATTGTTGGAAGTACATTAATTGCAATTATATATACATACTTTATAAACAAAATTTGTAATGCTGGAATTTCTTATTTTACAATAACAGGAATTGCAGTAGTATTAAGTGTTCTTTCACAAATAGGTGATTTAGCAGCTTCTAGCATAAAAAGATATGTAGATATAAAAGACTTTGGAAAAATAATTCCAGGACATGGAGGAATGTTAGATAGAATAGATAGTATTCTATTTATTGCTCCATTTGCATACTTTTTACTAACAATGATATAGAAAAGAGGAGAAACTTTGATAGTAGGAATTATTAAAATAGCATTTTTGCTAGGATTTTTGATTTTCATACATGAGTTAGGACATTTTCTGGTTGCAAAGCTATTCAAGGTAAAAATTAAGCAATTTGCAATAGGCTTTGGTCCAACAATCTGGAAAAAACAAGGTAAAGAAACCTCATATGAGCTAAAACTAATTCCAATGGGTGGCTTTGTAAACATGCTTGGAGAAGAAGAACCAGTTGAAGATGAAAGAGCATATAACAAAAAGAGCATTACACAAAAAATTGCAATACTACTTGCAGGAGGAACTGTAAATATAATTTTTGGACTGCTAGTTTGCATTATTATTGCATCAAGTATATTAGGTTTAAAAAATGGTATAAGATTTACAGGAGAGTTCTTAGGAGCAACATTTCAAGGGATAGGTGAACTATTTACAGGAAGAATTAAAGCAGATCAACTTGTTGGAGTTGTAGGAATATCAGATATGGTAGTTGAAACAAATGGCTTAAGAGATTTCTTATATTTAATGGCTGTAATATCAGTATCACTAGGAATAACAAACCTATTACCATTTCCACCATTAGATGGAGGAAAGATATTTCTATTATTAATAGAAGCAATAAGAAAGAAACCATTAAAACAAAAAACAGAAATTGGCATACAAATGGCAGGTTTCGTTCTACTAATCGGGTTATCAATATTTGTAACTTACAACGATATAGTAAGAATTCTATAAAAAAGGTTGATTTTTATAACAAAATATGGTAAAATAAATAGGCTGCAAAAACAGCCTATTTATTTTGGCTGTTTTATCCTTACTCATATTTATTTTAGGCGATATGGGTTATAACCAAGAGGGAGGTGGAAATGATGAATAAATACGAAAGTGTTATCATTGTTAATCCAAATTTAGAGGAAGAAAGTGTTAAAAACTTAATAAAAAAATTCTCTGATTTAATTAATACTGATGGAACAGTTGCTTCTGTTGAAGAAATGGGAAAAAGAAAATTAGCTTACGAAATTAAAAAACAAAAAGAAGGTTTCTATATAGTATTCAAATTCGAAGCAAAACCAGAACTAATATCTGAACTTGAAAGAAATTACAGAATAACAGATGAAGTTATGAAATTTATAGTAATAAAAGAAGAAGTATAAACCTGTAATTTTAAGGAGGAACGATATATGAATAAAGTTATTTTAATGGGACGTTTAACCAGAGATCCAGAAGTTAGATATACAACTAACACAAACACTTTAGTAGCAAGCTTTTCATTAGCAGTAAATAGAAGGTTTGCAAAACAAGGTGAAGAAAGACAAGCAGACTTTATAAACGTAGTAGCTTGGAACAAAACTGGCGAGTTTTGTAGCAAGTGGTTTAAGAAAGGTCAACAAGTTGGTGTAGTTGGAAGACTTCAAACAAGAAATTGGGAAGATGAAAATAAAGTTAAACATTATATAACAGAGGTAGTCGCAGAAGAAGCATATTTTGCAGATAGCAAGAGAGATAATGCTGGAGCAGATGGATTCGAAAATACTTTTGGAAGCACAGTTTCTGAAAGCTCAGAATTTAGCGTGCAATCAGATGACGATTTACCATTCTAGTAAATAGGAAGGGGGAATAAAAAATGGCAGAAAGAAAATCAAACAACAAAAACAATAAAAAGAAAAGATTTAATGGAAATAGTGATGAAGAATTTAATCCTAAATTTAGAAAAACAAGAAAAAAAGTTTGTACAATGTGTGCAAATAAAGAATTAGTATTAGATTACAAAAACTATGACCAAATGAAAAAATTCGTAAATGAAAAAGGTAAGATATTACCTAGAAGAGCAACAGGTGCTTGCGCAAAACATCAAAGAGAAATTACACAAGCTGTAAAAAGAGCAAGACATATTGCTATATTACCTTACACACAAGGTTAATAAAATGTAAACTAATAGCTGTAGTTACTATAAATAGCAAACTACAGCTATTTTTGTTCAATTTAAAATCTCCAAAATAATGCAATTTTAATGCAACTAGATGTCTAAATCTAAGTTTAATGCAATATTTTTAACACATTTTTCTACTTCATTGTCCCTGTATTTGTCAAAAATAGTTGTATAAGTATTTATTGTTGTTGTTATATTTTTATGCCCCAAAAGTTTTTGTAAAATTTCTGCTGGCATACCATTTTCAATACATCTCGTTGCGTAAGTGTGCCTAAGCATATGAATATGGACAGGTCGGTTTGCTATTTTAGGTTCAACGTTACATAGCCTTTTAAAAAAACAATTAGCATTGTTGGTGGCGAACAATGTTAAATTGTTAGTGGTAAAAATAACATTATTTTCATTTTTTTTCATATTGTTTATTGAGTTAATAATATTTTTTCTAAATAATACTGTAATAGGAATATCTCTGTAAGAATTAGAAGTTTTAGTAGCTTTTCCTATAATTGTATTTGAATCTTTATCTCTTGACAATGTTTTAGTTATATGAATGATATTATTATCTAGATCTATGTCATTAGGAGTTAATGCCAATATTTCTCCAATTCGCATGCCAGAAAACATTGCAATAGAAAACATATCTCCATATTTACTATTTTCAAATCGTTTTATAAGTTCTTTTTGTTCTTCGATAGAAAAAGCATCTACCTTTTTAGTTTCTTGTTTTGAAATTGGAATAACAACATTTCTCATAGGAGATTTATATATGTAATCCCTATTTATAGCTTCATCAAAAATAGAATTTAACTGTATAACTATTTTTTCAATATATGAATTAGACAGATTTGTTATTGTATTTAAAAAATCTTGTATTGTTTTATATGTTACTTTTTGAATAGGTGTGTTGCCTAATTCAGTATCTTTTATTTTATTTAAAGAGTGTGAGATAGTACCATAAGATGTTTCCTTAATTTTATTAGTTTTAAATTTTGTTTCTAGTAATTCTAAACCTAATTGATATACTTTAATATCACTTTTGTTAATTACTATTCCTTTTTGATATTCACTCAGCTTTGTTACTATTTTTTCTTTAACTTCTTTTCTCGTATTTCCATACACAGATTTTCTATTTAAAGAACCATCTGCTTTTCTACCAGCTGTAAATTGACCAACCCATTTATTTAATTTTTCACTAAAATAGATAGTTCCGTTCGCCATTGCCTCGTTTAGCCATAAATTCCTCCTAAAAATTATAAATTTTTTATACAAAAAATGTGTTTACATTTCATTTTTTTTAGTATATAATAATAAAAAATATATTTTGTAGAGGTGTAAAATGGGGGATAACAATAAATTAATAGTATTTATAAAAAGACATTGTTATACGGTTGCACCAGCAATATTAACAGTATTTTTTATTATATTAGATTGTTTAAATATTCCTACACGCTTAAATAAATCAATATTAGAAAATATGCAAGAAAATATTGATACCCTAATTGGTATATCAGGTACTTTAATAGGTTTCCTATTTACTGCAATGACTATATTTTTGAGTTTAAATAAAGATTCCCAATATATGAAAAATTTCACAAGATATGGTCATAACGCAATTTTTTGTAGGTTAAATATATGGGGAATATTATTCCTCTTTTTAAACATCATTGCCTGGATACTTAGCATAAATATAAAAATTACAATATTGTTTTTTGTATTAGGATTTGTGGAAACTATAATGACATCATATTATACATATAGAATATCATTGAATAGCTTTAAATAGTTCAGACTTTAATATATTTTCAATTGTAGAAAAGTCTGTTTCATAGTTATTGCTTAATTTAATAGGCACAGATTTTGTAAACCTATTTGTTAGTAAGTCGATATCTTCATTAAATGTAGATATTGACATTTTTTTTATATTATCTTTATTCTTTGAGCGAAAGTTCAATAATTTTTGCGAAAAATTAGAATTTGTTGCATCCAGAGAAACTTTTAATTTGTAATTTTTCACTTTGCATCCCATTTTTTCTAAGCCTCGTAAACCAACAAAAGATTGATTTTGAGGAATATCAACAGTTGCTAAAGCAATTTCAAGCTCTGTTATTGAAGATTTAATAATCTCACTATCATCTTTTTTTAAAGGTATTATTGAAATATTTAATATGTTATTATTATTAATGAATGCCTCTAAAAATGGATACACGTTTTTTATGTGTTCAGTTTTTATAAAAGAGATAGATTTTAAAGCATAATCTATATAGAATAGTGTATTATGTTCAAAGTAGATAGAATCAGGATCAATTTTTTGTTTTGACTGATTGTCTACTATATCGGTAAGTACATCTTTGGTTGTGGAGTAACGCGAAAAAGTACCGAAAAAGTGGTCATCGCTTGATGTTATTTTTTTAAATGAAAGTTTTTCATCTCTAGCAACCAAACTTTCGGTTTGAGGGTCATATACTTTATCAAGAATATATTCAGTTCCAGTTGTAAATTTTTTTTCTAAACTCTTTTTCATTTCATTAATAAAGTTATCTTCATTAGAAAGAAGAGTAGGTTCTTTCAATTGAAGTCTACCAAAATTAATATATTTCTTATATTCTTTTTCTTTAGTGGCTTTAATGTCTTTTTTTACATCAGAACCAACATTTTTCATATTATTTATTTCTCCTTATTTTTGTTATTTTTACTATTTTATCCGTTATCTCTTTTAGACATAAAGTCCTACTAAAAAAGCAGTACTTCTACGGCTTTATAATATTATTATCTAATTTTTTTAACTCTTCCTGAGTTTTAGGAATATCGCAAGTGGGTAAATTTAATTTTAATCCATTTTTCAGATGAACCTTTAAATTAAAATTACTATCAAAATCTATTTTTGAAATATTGTTTAAATTAGTGTAATCCAAACAATAGATATGTTTGGCGATATTTAGCAATTTCGTCTTTTTCTGTTGTTCTTCTTTCATGCTTGTTATTCCAATAAAAGCAGCTGAACATCCAGTAAGCATTAAAGATAATAAACCTCCAGAGTTTTTTAGACCTATAAATTCTAAAATATTTGAAAAACCTAAAAGAATAGAAATAAAGTATATTAAACCAATTATTGTTATTAATATTTTAAAGAACAGTGTTTTCATTTTTCTTTTTTCCTTCTATTTTTTATCACTTTATAAAACTCCAGAGCTTCTTTAATTTCTTCTTCAGTTAATCCTTCTATTTCTTTGCTATAAATTGTTTTAAATTCATCTTCTATATTTCTTATATCGGTTTTACCCAATAGGTAGTCTGTTGAAACACCGAAAAATTCTGCAATTTTAACAGTATCGCTATTAGATGGTTCGTTTCTACCAACTTCCCAAGCAGAGATAGCAGTTCTTGTGTATCCCATTCCTAATTTTTCAGCTAATTGTTCTTGCGTTAATCCTAATTCTTTTCGCAATTGAGTGAATCTTTCTTTGAATCCCATAATGATACCTCCAATATCATTATAACACAACAAAGACACGAAATGAAGCAATTTACATAAAATATACGAAAAGTGTCAACAGAAAAAAACTTAAAAGAGAAAAAGCAGTAATAGCAAGTGCTGCAGGCAATTAAAATAAAAATTATAAAATTTTTTCGTAAAATGCTTGACACGTTAAGTATCTTATGATAATATAATGGCACAGACACGTAAAGTATCAAAGGAGGAGGGCGAAATGATTAATAAATACAGACCAAGAAATAAATTGATAAAATTAAGAAAACAAAAAGGATTTACGCAGGAACAGATGGCTAGGCTATTAAATATAAAAAGAGCAACCTACGCAAACTATGAAACAGGATATAGAAATCCTAGTTTTAAATGTATTATAGAAATAAAAAAAATACTTGGTACAGAAGATGATAAAATTTTTTTAACTTCAAACGACACGATAAGTGTATAAAAAAAGGAGGTGAAATAAATGTCAAAATGGGAAGATTTGCCAGATGTTATTACACCGTTTGACTTAATGAAAGTGTTACCGATTCGGCGAGGCGACAGCAAGAAATATGTTTAATGCAGAAGATTTTCCGAGAATTAAGCACACTGGTGTTAAACAAATTGCTGATAAAGAGGCTGTAAGGTATTGGTGTATGGGTTTAGACATAGGCGCTGAAGTAGTGAACAAGATTTTAGAAAAAATTGATAAGGGAGTGAGTGTAAATGAGAAAAATAATAGCAATTTTTAGTTTTTGGATGATTTTACGGACAAGTTGGAGCATTAGATTTAGGAACTAAATTAACTGGACAAGTTATATTAAAGACATTAACTTTGCTAATTATATTTGTATTAGCAGTAAAAAAATATATGAAATAATAGGAGGTGTTACTATGTCTGAGCAAGATAGAAAAAATGCAAATGAGTATCATTACGAAAACTATAAAAATATTTTAATTGCATTGAACAGTGGTGATGAAGCAGAAGCTAAGGCTATTTGTGTGCGAGAAATGAATATTATCGATGAAGATAGTTTTATTGACAATGATGAAAAAGGCAAAATAATAGAGTTGCCAACCAAGATTGATTAAGCAACTCAAATAAGAAAACTGAATAAATTATAACAAATTAATTCTAAAAATGCAAGGGGGATAATTAAAAAAATGAGTATAGATTATAGTACTTTTGCTTTTCCAAAGGGTTCACCTAAAATTAAGAAGAAGGTGCAAATAAAAAATAAGACCAATAAATTAGCTTATAAGGAAAAGAAAAGGGAAAGTATTTTAACAGATAATATGGAAAGATGTTATATATGTGGTTCAAAAAAATGCGATATACATGAGATTTTTGGAGGTTGTAGAAGGCAAAAAAGTATTGAACATAAATTAGTTATTCCTGTTTGCAGGCATGATCATTCTAATATTAGAAATTTTGAAAACTGGCTACATAAAACAGCTCAAAAGAAGTTTGAGGAGACTCACACAAGAGAAGAATTTATTAAAGAATTTGGAAAAAGTTTCATCTAAGGTATGGCATAATTACCTTAGATTTTTTTCACAAAAGGAGGAAATATGGAAGGATGGATTAGACTACATAGAAAAATACAAGAACATTGGCTTTGGAGCAAGAAAAGAAAATTCAGCCCTTTTGAAGCATGGATTTCACTACTTTTTAAAGCTAATTATAAAGATACTAAAATACTTTTAAATGGAAAAATTATTCCAATAAAAAAAGGAAGTTTTATAACATCTGAATTAAAATTAGCAGAGGAATGGAGTTGGAATAGAAAGACTGTAAAAGCATTTTTGTCAACTTTACAAAACGAAGGCATGATAAAAAAAAGCTCCACAACAAAATGGACAAGTGTAAGTATTGAGAAATGGGCATTGTATCAATTCGAAGGACAACAAAATGGACAACAGAACGGACAACAAAAGGACAACAGAACGGACACAGAGAAAGAATATAATAATAATTTATTTATTTTATTATTAAATAAATATAAGCAGAATTCTCCAGGAAGTTATGCAGAAAAAATTAAACGAATTGGAGAGATAAAAAATTCAAAAGAATTTGCAAGCTTAGACAGCAATACACAAAACAATCTTTTTTGCAAATTGATGTCTATGAAAATTTAAAAGAGGTGATTATAATGGCTTGGCACGCAAAATTAAATTGTGAAAATTGTGAATTTAGAGTGCAGCAATTTGACATAAAGGGCGACGAACACAATGTTTGTATTATAACAAATAATCAGGTGGGACTTCTTGAAAATTGCGATAAATTCACACAGAAAAATGGTGAACATATAACGAAATAGGAGGAAATATGAACTTTGTAGAACCTATTAGAGACAAGGTTGTTGTAGAAGATATCTATAACGACCTGAAAGAAAAAAGTGAGAGGAATGCTTTAATGTTTTTGCTTGGAATATACACACGGTCTAAGAATTTCAGACATTTTATTGTTTAAGGTTAAAGATTTGCAAAAAGATTATTATAACATCAGAGAACAGAAAACCGGCAAGCAAAAAAGCTATAATTGGAATCCATATTTAAAAAGAGCAATAGATAATTATGCTTTTGATAAAGATCCAGAAGAATATGTTTTTCGAAGTAGGCAAACATTGAGACCAATAACACGTCAGAGAGCTTATCAAATTGTAAAAAGTGTGTGTGAAAGACATGGAATACATAACACTGGTACACATACTCTTAGAAAAACTTTTGGGTATTTCCTATACAAGGAAAGTGGTAAAGATATAGCGTTGGTAATGGATATTTTAAATCACTCAAACCAGGAAACAACATTAAGGTATATAGGAATTACACAAATTAGAAATAACAAAAAGATGCAAGAACTGAAGTTTTTTAATATAAAAAAATAAAGCGACTTTTACATAATTAGAAAATGTAAACTGAATAATAAAAAAGCCATTAAATAAAGTTATTTCTAGTAAAATATGAAAAACAGTGAGTTTTACAAAATATAAGATAAGTAAAGCATTAATCAAAATGACAGAAACACAATAAAAAAAGGAGAATTAATAAAAAATGACAAAAAAACATGAGATAAAAAGAGTAAAATGTGCAAAGTGTTTTGGATGTAATCTATTGCTAAACGTGAATTTTAAAGGTAAATATGAATGTGAAAATTTTATTGATGCTTTTTCAGATAGAAATACTACTAATGGTGAACAAATAAAAATGAACAAATAAAAATGGGAGGATAAAATGAAAAGTTTGGAAGAATATAAAGAATTTTTAAAAGATATGCAGGAATTTTTTGAAAGTCTTGATGATGAAGAAAAAAATACACAAATGCTACTGAAGAATGAAGAATTAAAACAAGAAGATTTACTACATGAAATTGAAATAAGTAAATTAAACGCTGTGCAAAGAATAAAGGTGTACAACAGTTTGAGAAATGTGAGAATTGAAAGAAGAAAATACAAAGATGAATTAAATTTAATAAAAACTATGCAAGGATTTGCAAATTGTTTTATTAGAAAAGGAATTTTAAGTGAATTAAAAACAGCAAGGGCTAATATAGAAACATTAGAGAAAGACAAAAGTAACAGAAAATATAAAGCTAGAATATTAAACGATTTGAAATGTTGCGAGGTGGCAGAAAAATGAAGAAATTAAGTGTAGAAAACCAGATATATTTATGTAAATATTGGGATGTTGATAAAAGTCTATACACTACAATAGGTTTAAAAGAAGATGAAGTGAAAGAAACTTTAGAAAGATTAAAAGGAAACGGACTATATGAGCAATATAGAAATTTAGATGAGTATGAATACGAAAAGATAATAAAAAAAGAGAAAAAGAAAAATAAGTATGAAAAAATTCTCGACAAATACAATTTTGACAAAACTAAAAAAGCATATAATACTTTCGAAGAAATTTTAAGCATAGCAGATACTTTTGAGTGTGCAGAGAATTTAAGCTTAGAAAAAATATTTAGAAAAATTGCAGATAAAGAAAAAATAAAGACTTATATAATAAATAATGACAGTAAAAGATTATTAGATGTTACATATTTGGATAATAAAAACATTTTTGAAGGAAAACGGATACAATAAAAGACCAACATTGCGAGAATTTATTTTAAAAGAATTAGATATACAGTCTAAAAATGTAATACCAGATATTACAAAAAAAGAAGTTTGCGAAAGTAAAGAAAAAAATCAAAAAAGTAAAGAAACTATAAGCTCACAGTTTATATCAAAAAGTATAGAAGATATCGATAACACATTTGTTAAAGTTTCTGTAAAAACTGTGATGGAGTGGAGTTACCAGAAGCGGATATTTAGATAGAATGTTGGAGGAGAAAGATGAATAATAGAGATGAAATAAAACAAGAATTAATAGGGCTTGGTTTTAATGTAAATAGTAAAGGAATAGCTTATTTTATTGATGCAATTGAGTATATTAAAGAAAATACATTAGAATGGGAAACTATGACTATTTACGAATTTATTGCAAAAAAACATAATTCAACAATTTCTAGAGTTGAAAGAACAATGAGGTTTGCAATTGAGCCAGCTATAAAAAACATACAAGAAAAGTATAGATATTATTACAAAATTAATACATCAAAATTTTTGAACTTGATAAGAATACAAATGATTTAACTTTAAGTAGGAGGAAAAAATGCGAAAAGTAATAATAATAGACAATAACAGAGTTGGACTGTTTGATTTAGTAAGAATGGAAGCGGAAAACATAAGTAAAGCACAGAAAGAAAATACATATAAATTAAACATACAATATGATGATGTATTAAAGAGTAAAACTCTAGTAAGAAAGATTAAAAAAATAATTGAAAGAAGGAAGAAATATGATAGTTCTACCAATAAAGCGAAAATGGTTCGATATGATAAAAAGTGGCGAGAAAAAGGAAGAATATAGAGAAATAAAGCCATACTGGACTAAAAGGTTTGAAAATTATTATGAAATAGCAAAATTAAATATTGAACTAGAATGTTCAAATTTTAAAGAAATTTATTATAGGGTAGTATTTAGAAATGGATATGGAAATAATGCTCCTCAAATGACCTGTGTGTGTAAATTAAGAGTAGGACAAGGCAAAGAAAAATGGGGTGCAGAGCCTAATAAAGAATATTACATATTAGAAATATTAAAGATAGTAGGAGGAGAAGATGAATAAATGTAAATTAGATTTATTTAATAAAAAGAAGATAAAAGAGTTAGAACAAGAAAATTATGAACTTCATAGTGACATAGAAGGATATATAAAAAATGAACGAATTTGGAGTAAGCAAATAGATAATTTAGAAAAAGCATTAACTAATACAGTGCAAGAAAATCAAAGATTGATAGATTGGGTAATGAACATATTAAAAGAATTTGGAACAGTAGAAATTGGAGATAGACAACATATAGAAATACCTATACATAAACAAAATATATGTAGTGCTTATGATAGAAATTACATGGGTGTTTTTGAAAAAGAACGAATAGAAATACCTTCAATAACAATAGTAAAAATGGGATAGAAGGAGAATAGATATGCTAAAAATAAGAGATGATGTAGATTTAAAAGAAGTGGAAGAAATAGAAATAGTGGTTGGTCTAAGTTGTATATTGCTTATGAATTATACGATTTAATCAAAGCAGATTTAGTAGTAAAGGAGTAAATAAGATATGTTGTTTTGTGAAAAGGAAGATTGTAAATTTAGAAGTAAAACAAAGTGTAAAAACTTTACGATAGGTGGCAAACCAGCTTATAAATGTAAAGCTAACCATACTCTTATTAGTTTTTATGCTGATGGTTCTAGTGATACATTTATACCTGCTGATAATACTTGTACTTGTTTAACATATTGTAAGAGAGAGGAGTGAATAAA
Source organism: uncultured Clostridium sp. (assembly GCA_900553695.1). Taxonomy (GTDB): domain Bacteria; phylum Bacillota; class Clostridia; order TANB77; family CAG-508; genus UMGS1781. Next base: position 17,967 of record USEM01000017.1, read on the forward strand.
GTATGAAAATTTTTAAAGTAACATTAAAAACTACAAATGGTCTAAGAGATTTTGCTGACAGCAAAGAAGGGAAAGGCTTAGTCGTAGAACATGGAGAAATATACGCAATAGAAAAAGATATAGATTATATTTTTGAAACATATGACGTGGAAATAATAGAATACGCTGGTTTGTTCTTTGAAAGGAGTAAATAAGCTATATGGAATACGAATACACAGATATAAAATTAACTGAAGAACAAAGATTAAAATTACAAGCATTATACGAAGCTGAAAATCCAAAACCAAGAAATAGAGAAGAAAGAAGAAGACAAAAATTTGGAAAGAAACGTAGAAGGAGTAAATAAGATATGAAAGTAATAAAAGAGGAGAAGTAATATGAATAAAATTATACATAGAATACTAGATAGATATTACGCAGATAAATTAATTAAAGAAATTATAGATAGCTTTAGATGTATTTATTATTTAGATTTTAAGACAGAGGAAAGTGAAAATAGGATTTGCTTATATGTTAAGAAACCAAAATATAAAAATACTGAATATGAAAAAGTAATACATTTTAGAATTGAAGAAGCAATAATACATTTAATAAGAATTGATGATACAAGAAGAGTTGTAAGAGAACGAATAGAAAAGTATTTAGATAAAGAGTAAAGGAGGAATAGCTTATGGAAGAAGAACAATTTAAAAATTATTATGTATTACCTAAAATCATTTTAGAAATAATGGATTGGTTATGTACTACTAGATTTTATAATAAAACTTTTTTAGAAAGAAAAAAGTTTTATGAAAATGTTAAAGAGAATTGGAAGTTTTGCGATTTTGAAGTATTACATGGAACACTTAAAAATCCTGAAATAATAAAAATTGGGGAAATACCTAGATATAAAGGCGACCATGAAAAATCATTAGTTATAAATTTAAAAAAGAAAGATTGTTGTTATTTAACAAGAGGATATGCGACTGGATTATATGCATGTAAAGTTATTGCAAATAAATATCCTATACCAAAATATATGGAAAAAGATTTATATAATTTTATAAGTGAGTTTAGGAGGTATTTTAAGTGAAAGAAAAAATAAATAAAAGAAAAACTAAATATAGCATTGAATATTTGGAACTACAGCGTATTGTTAATAAAAAAATACATAATTATATTTCAAAGTATAATAATTACCCTAAATATATCAAATTACCTTTATGGATATTTGAATATTTAAAACAAACAATGAGTGTAATAGATCTAAAAAATGGCTATAAAACAACAGAAAAATTTAAATTTTTTAATTTAAAAGTTTGTGAAACTGTTAGTATAGAAAAAGCAGAAGAAATCGAGGTGTTTTAAGTGAAAGAAAATAGTATAGAAGAAACAATAAAACAATTAGAATTAATATTAAAAGTTCGTAAAGAACAAAAAGAAATAATAGAATGTGCTGGAGGTTGGTGTATAAACTGTGATCCAGATATAAAAGCATTAACGGAAAGTATTGATATTTTAAAAGATTATAAAAGAGTATTAAAAGAAGTGAAAAGATATAAAAATATGTATGAAGCAGAAAAACGTATACATATAGTACGAAACGAGCAACTAGCTAGAAAACAGCAGCTTGTTATAAAATGTAACGAACTGGAAAACGAGAATAAAGGGCTTAAAAAAGAAATCAAAAGCTGGAAAAAATACTCTGATGAACAAGAAAAAAACATTGTTGAAAAAAATAATATTAATGGTTTGAAAAACAAATAAAATAACGGAGGTAAATACATGTGTACTTTAATAGAAACTAGAATATTAAATGCACTAAAAAACAACAAATGCAGTTACGAAAATATGAGTAAATATTTTACAAAAGAAACATTAAGAGTAAATATATGCAGATTACGTAAAAAAGGCTTTAAAATTAAACCTGTAAAAAATTGGGGGTATATAAAGGAGGAAACAAATGGATAAAGGTGTTTTAACACAAATAAGTGCAATGCACATTGAGTTACAGGACCTAAGAAAAAGATTACAGAAACTTGAGGACAAGCCTCAAAATATTGTTGTTGACAGTGTTAGAGGAAGTAGCTCGAATTTTCCTTACACAGAGCACACTTGCAAAATAGAGGGGTTAGAGAAACCTAAATTTCAAAAAGCAAAAAAGAAGTATAGAAAATTAATTAGAAACAAGGAAAGTAAAATTGATAGATTAATAAAACAAGTTGAATATGATCTTAATTATGTTGAAGATAGCGAATTAAGACAAATTATAAGGTACGTTTATTATGATAACAAAAATTATAATCAAGTTGCTCACGCGATGAACGAGAGATTTAGTAAAAATAAATATACAGCAGATTCTATTAGGATGAAAATTAATAGATTTTTTGAAAAAAAATAAAAAAAATTTATATTTGTTCGTTTTGTTCGGTTTAAATGTGCTAAAATTGTATCAAGTCAAAAAGTAAGTAGTTGCTCGAAAGGGCATGCCCAAGACTACAAAATGAAAATTGTGTTGATTATGTTCAGCACAATTTTTGTTTTATTATTAATATTAATGATACTAGGCAATTAATATATGGTTTCATAATGACCTTCTTTCTAAAAATACAAACAAAGAATATCCTAGTCAATTCTTTGTATAAAGGGAAAAACATGAAACAAAAAGGTAGTGCGTTAGCAGAAGATATTGTAAGAGAATATTATACAAAGCTGGCTTTTACAAAGAAACATAAACAAACTCGCAAAAAAGACTGTGATAAATGTAATTTAAAAGTTGCGTGCAAAAGGAAGTGAGAATATGGGGGAAGATGAAAAACGTATTATTGTTGGAGGAAATAGAAAGTATAAAAATGCTGAAGAAATGAAAATTTTAATTGATGAATACTTTGATATATGCAACAAAGGGCGAATCCCATATACTGTTTCTGGACTTGCTAGACATCTTGGTTTAAGTAGAAAGACACTTCTTGAATATCAAAAAAAATATGGTCGGAGAATATGCGAATATTATTGAAGAAGCCAAAACAAGAATTGAAGAATTTGTAGAAACTTGTCTTTTTAAAAAGAGCATTGCAACAGGTGTTATTTTTAATCTAAAAAACAATTTCGGTTGGTCGGATAAACAAGAAGTCGAACATACTGGTGATGTAAATGTAAAACTGGAGGATTTGATTTGATATATAGTGCCGATGAACTTATTCAAAAAAGAAAAGATTTATGGCAGAATAAACACAGCATTTTTCAAGACAAAAAGTTAAGACAAGCAATTGCAAATGAAATAATAAAAAATGAACAGTTAAGAAGTGAAGTTCAAGAGTATCCAGAAAAATTAATTGAACTTCTTTTTGTTGTTGTAGACAAGGATAAAAATGTTATTCCTTTTTTTCTTAATGAAGTTCAAAATGATTTTATTAAAATTCTAAATAAGGCAAAGAAAGATTTTGAAAATAGAGAAATAACAGATATATCAATTCTAATTCTAAAAGGAAGGCAACAGGGTTTTACAACTGCAATTACTGCATATCAGCTTGCATGTTCTATAACTCAAAGAAATTTTGAAGGAATTACTTTGGCTGATGAGTCTTCAAATACCGAAGCAATATTTCAAAATAAAGCAAAATATGTTTATAACCAATTGCCGGATGCCATAAAACCAACAGAAAAATTCAACAACAAGAGACAATTATTATTTGAAAAGCTAAATAGTAGTTGGTCAGCCGATACTGCAACAAAAGATGTAGGTAGATCAAGGACAATTAATTTTCTACATGGTTCAGAAGTTGCTTTCTGGAGAAATGGTGTTTCAAACATATTAGCGGGCTTAGGTGAAGCATTAACTAAAAGTTCTATTAAAATTTTTGAAACGACAGCAAATGGATTTAATGATTTTAGGGAGATGTGGAAATCAGGAGCACATATAAATGTTTTCTACGAGTGGTGGAGAACTAAGGAATATAGAATTGAGTTTGCAAGTAAGCAAACTAAAGAAAACTTTTTGCAAAGAGTTGATACAAGAGAAGATTGGATATATGAAAGGTTAAGGTGGCTTAAATATGTAAAACACTTAGAAGATGAACAACTGTGGTGGTACTATTCTAAATACAAAAAAATGCTAAATAAGGAGTTAATAAAACAAGAGTATCCATGCACTGCAGATGAAGCTTTTTTAAGCAGTGGTAATTGTGTTTTTGACAAAGATAAAATAATTGCAAGAATAGATGAAGCACCTAAACCATTGAAAATAGGTTATTTTGAATATGATTATGACGACACATTGCCAGCATTTGGAACACTTAATCATTATACAGATAGACCATACAAGAAAAACAAAATATCTAATATCAAATGGGTAAATGATCCAAATGGATATATTAAAATATATAAAGTTCCAAATACACCACATATTACGAAGTATGGTATAGGTGGAGACACTGCAGGAGATGGTTCTGATTTCTTTACAGGACATGTTTTAGATGCAAAAACTGGAGAACAAGTTGCAGTATTGAAGCATCAAATGGATGCAGATTTGTATTCTAAACAAATGTACTGTTTAGGAATGTATTATAAGCAAGCACTTATTGGTATTGAAAGTAATTTTGATAGTTTCCCTATTAAGGAGCTGCAAAGATTAGGATATCCAAACTTATACATAAGAGAACGTGAAGACAAATTCAGCGGAATAATGGAAAAATCTTATGGCTTTAGAACTACAAGCGTTACTAGACCAGTTATAATATCTAACCTTGTAAAAATAGTAAGAGATACAGTTGAACTTATAAATGATAGTGATACATTAAAAGAAATGCTAATGTTTATAAAAAATGAAAAAGGTAGAGCAGAAGCCCAAGAAGGAGAACATGATGACCTTGTAATGGGATTAGCTATAGCATACAGAATAATAGAACAGGTTGTATTTATGGAAGATGAAATTATAATTCAAAATGATACACAATTACAATTTCAAAGTGAAAATGAGGATTATAGTGATTATGGAGAAGACATTGAAATTATTTAATAAGGAGTTTGATTATGAAATTAATTGAAATTTTATTAATTATATTAACTATACAAATATCAAACATTTTTATGTTTGCATTTTTTATGTGTATTTTTTACAATAAAAAAATTGTTAATCCTGTAAAAGCATATCAGGAACATAAGAGACAAGAGGAAGACGATAGAGAGAATAGATTAAAAGAAAAGCAGATTTTAGAATCACTTGAGAATATAGATAGATTTGATGGAACATCACTTGGGCAAAAAGATATATCTACAGAGATTTAGGAGGTAGGAAATGGATTTAAAAGATGTGCAAGAAACCGATATTTGGGCATTATATCAACAAGGACAGGACTACATGAGATTAAAAAATATGTACACACAAACAGATTTGAATTTTAGAATGTTTGGTGGAGACCAAAACAAAGACCTTAAGATAACAGGAATTGAACCGATACAATTAAATTACATTAAACCTATCGTTCGTTACAAAGTTGGTGTAGTAATACAGTATTTGTGGGCTATAGTTTATTCAAGTGAAAACTTGGAAAATAATGAGTTTAAAGAAACTTCAGAAAAAGTTTGTAAATTGTTAAATCGTAAGGCTGCAAAAATCTGGGAAAATGAAAACTTAGATAAGAAAATACAGAAGATTTGTAAAAATGCAGCAATAAACGGAGAATGTGTTTGTTACATTGATTATAACAAGAAAAAAGCTACTCCTAAAATAAAAATTCTTTCAAAGGTTGATGTTTACTATGGAAATGAAAACAATGATGAAATAGAAGAACAACCATATATACTTGTAAAACAAAGAGTATCTGTAATTGAGGCAAGACAAATTGCTATAGATTGTGGAGTAAGTGAAGAATCAGCAAACTTGATTGTGGGTGATAATGAAACCTTTGAAGAAAGTGGAGAAGAATCTAAACTGGAAAAAGATGATATGGTAACAATTGTTACAAAGTTATATAAGAAAGACGGCAAAGTTCATTATGCAAAATCAACCAGATATGTAGAAATCAAGAAAGATACAAATACAGGGTTAAGTTATTATCCTGTAATTCATTTTATTTGGGAAGAAAAGGAAGGAAGTGCAAGAGGTCAAGGAGAAGTTGAACCTTTGATTCCAAACCAACTGGAAGTTAATAAAACTCTAATGAGGAGAGCATTGGTAGCAAAACTTACAGCCTATCCAACAAAAGCAGTTGCAATTGAAAAAATCCAAAACCCCAAAGATATAAATAAAGTTGGTGCAATTATAAAAATTAAGGGTTCTGATGTACAAGATGTAAATAAGATATTTACAAATGTTAGTCCTGCTCAAATGAGTAGTGATGTACAGGCTTTAATGAATGATTTAATTAATGTATCAAGAGAACTAGCAAATGCTTCAGATGTTGCAAGCGGAAGTTTAAATAATAGCACTCTTCAAAACGCAT
>USEM01000018.1 GCA_900553695.1 uncultured Clostridium sp.
CAGATAAAAAAGAAAAAGAATGTCATTGTGGAGACCATGGAGCAATGCCACAAGGTATGGAAGGAATGTATTAATGAATAAAACGGGAATTGCTGTATTTGGCGGGTCATTTAACCCGCCAACTGTTGCACATATAAACTTAGCAAAACAAGTTTTAGAAGAAATGAACGAAATTGAAAAAGTAATATTTGTACCAGTAAGCACAAAATATAATAAAAAAGGACTAGCCCCTGATGAGGTTAGGCTTAATATGCTAAAAAGCATTTGTAACTCTCAAGAAAACTTAGAAGTTTCTGACTTAGAGCTAAAAAGCGAAAGGCAGTTATATACAATAGAAACACTAAGAATAATAGAAGAACAAAAACCTGAAAAAGAAATATACTTCCTAATAGGAACAGACAATCTAAAAGAACTAGAAACATGGTACAAGCCAGACGAATTACTAAAAAACTTCAAAATTATAGTACTAGATAGAGGCGAGGACAACACAGAAGATATTATAGAAAAAAGTGAGTTCCTAAAAAAATATAAATCATCTTTTATAAAGCTAAAAAACATGAAAAAAATGAATATCAGTTCAACCTATATTCGTGAGCAACTAAAACTAGGAAACAACGTCCAAGACTTGGTTCCAGAAGAAATTAGAGCGGAAGTAGAGAGAATATATAAATAACCATCATCCCACATAAAACATATAATATATATATAAAACAAATGTGGGAGATTTTTATGGAATTGAAGAACAAAAGAATTGTAATTGGAATAACAAGTGCTTTTTACGCAATTGAGAAGGTAATTCCTCAAATAGAAAAATTGATTAATAATGGTGCAGATATAATACCTGTCATGTCTTTTAACTGCTACAACTTAGATTTTAAAGGGTTTTCAAAACAAATAGAAAATATTACAGGAAAGAAAATTATACATACAATTGAAGATGCAGAGCCAATTGGGCATAGAATTTCAACAGATATAATGGCAATAATTCCATGTACAGGGAATACCATTGGTAAACTTGCAAATGGAATTATTGATACGCCCGTGTTGGTTTCTGCGAAAACAAATTTAAAGAGTGGAAACAATTTAGTAATTGGAGTTGCAACAAATGATGGGTTGTCAATTGAAGCAGAAAATATGGGAAAACTTTTGAAGCAAAAAAATGTATTTTTTGTACCGTTCAGGCAGGATAACCCAATTACAAAACCAGCTTCCTTACTCTTTAGCTCAGTTTATATTAGAGAAACAATAGAAAGGGCATTCCAAGGAGAACAAATACAGCCAATTTTAATATGAAAAATCTCAATAAATTATAAGAAAACACTTGAAAAGTGTTTTCTTTTGTTATACAATAGGCACGTAAAATTATAAATTTAAGGAGGAACAAATTATGTCAGTTAAAGTTGGAATCAATGGTTTTGGAAGAATTGGAAAGTTAGTTTTCCAAGCAGCTTTAGAGAAAGGAGAAGTTGATGTTGTTGCAGTAAATGACCCTTTTATCACAGCAGAATATATGGCATATATGTTAAAATTTGATACAGTACATGGAAAATTCAACGGACAAGTTAGAGGAGAAGGTAATAAATTATATGTTAATGATAAAGTAGTAAATGTATATAATGAAATGGACCCACACAATATTCCTTGGGGAGCTGAAGGAGTAGAATATGTTTTAGAATGTTCAGGAGTATTTACAACACTAGAAAAAGCTCAAGCTCATATTGATGCTGGTGCAAAGAAAGTTTTAATTAGTGCACCATCAAAAGATGCCCCAATGTTTGTAATGGGTGTTAATAACGATAAATATGACCCAAGCATGACAATTATTTCAAATGCATCTTGCACTACAAACTGTTTAGCGCCTTTAGCAAAAGTTATAAACGATAACTTTGGAATTAAAGAAGGATTAATGACAACAGTTCATAGCACAACAGCGACACAAAAAACAGTTGATGGAGCTTCTAAAAAAGATTGGAGAGGTGGTAGAGCAGCTTCAGCAAACATAATACCATCATCTACAGGAGCTGCAAAAGCAGTTGGAAAAGTAATTCCAGAATTAAATGGAAAATTAACAGGTATGGCATTTAGAGTACCTACAGTAGATGTATCAGTTGTAGACTTAACATGTAATCTAGAAAAATCTGCAACATATGAAGAAATATGTGCAGCAGTAAAACATGCATCAGAAAACGAACTTAAGGGAATACTAGAATATGTTGATGAAGATGTTGTATCATCAGACTTTATACATGATCCACATACATCAATATTTGATAGCAAAGCTGGTATTCAATTAACAGATAACTTTGTTAAATTAGTTGCTTGGTATGATAATGAATGGGGTTACTCAAACAAACTAGTTGACCTAGCAATATATATTTCAAAGAAATAAACAAGTTTTGAGGGCGAGCTTTGCTCGTCCAAAAAATGTTTAAAGGGAGGAAGAAACATGAATAAAAAAACAGTTAGAGACATTGATGTTACAGGAAAAAAGGTTCTTGTAAGATGTGATTTCAATGTTCCACTAGATAAGGAAACAGGAAAAATTACAGATAACAGAAGAATAAGAGCAGCAATACCAACAATTGAGTATTTAATTGACCACAATGCAAAAGTTATACTATGCTCACACTTAGGAAGACCTAAGGGAGAATTCAATTTGAAATATTCTTTAAAACCAGTAGCAGAGGAACTTTCTAAACTATTAGGTAAAGAAGTTAAACTAGCAAAAGATGTGATTGGAGAAGATGCTGAAAAACTTACATCTGAAATTAGAGAAGGAGAAGTTGTACTTCTAGAAAATGTAAGATTCCACAAAGAAGAAGAAGAAAACGACCCAGAATTTGCTAAAAAACTAGCTTCATTTGCTGAAATATATGTAAATGATGCTTTTGGAACAGCACACCGTGCACATGCTTCAACAGCAGGAGTTGCAGACTATTTACCAGCAGTATCTGGTTTTTTAATAGAAAAGGAATTAGAATTCTTAGGTAATGCTTTAGATAACCCTGAAAGACCTTTTGTTGCAATACTAGGGGGAGCAAAAGTTTCAGATAAAATTGGTGTAATAGAAAACCTATTAGATAAGGTAGATACATTAATTATAGGTGGAGGAATGGCATATACATTCTATAAAGCACAAGGACATAGTATAGGAACATCAATATGTGAAGAAGATAAAATAGACTTAGCAAATGATATATTAAATAAAGCTAAGGAAAAGAATGTAGAAATTTTACTTCCAATAGATAACCATGTTTCAGCAGAATATTCAAATGAAGCTGAAGATAAATATATAGATAGTGTAGAAATACCAGAAGGATTTATGGGACTAGATATAGGACCAAAAACAATTGAACTTTTCAAAAATGCAATTAAAAATGCAAAAACTGTAGTATGGAACGGACCACTTGGTGTAACAGAATTTTCGAAATTTGAAGAAGGAACAAAAGCTATTGCAGAAGCTTTGGCAGAAACTGAAGCAGTAACTGTAATAGGTGGTGGAGATTCAGCTGCAGCGGTAGAAAAATTTGGTCTAGCAGATAAAATGACACACATTTCAACAGGTGGAGGAGCTTCTTTAGAATTTCTAGAAGGAAAAGTTTTACCGGGTATAGCATGTTTAAATAATAAATAATGGAGGGATAAAACAGAATGAATAACAGAAAACTAGTTGTAATATTAATGATTATAGTTGCAATACTAATAATTGCACTTGTAGGAGCAATTATATATATTGTTGCAAAAGAAAATAAAAATTCAAATAATACAGTGGTTGTGAATAACAATAAAACAGAAAATACAACACAAAATGAAGCTGATACCAATAATAACATAGATGAACCAGATATTGATGATGAACAAACTAAAGCAATGGCAATAAAATCATTTAATGCACAATTTGAAACTTACAAAAAAGAAGATAATTCAAGCAACCAAATTAAAGCTTTAATATCATCAATTGAAACAAACAATGCAACAAGAGAAGATGATCATAAAATAAATTTGAGTACAGATGGAATAACCAAGGTGGATCAACTTTTATCAGATAAAAAATATAAAGTGGAATTTTTAACTGATGTTGAAGGATATATCAATGAGGTAATTATAACAGAAAATGGAGCGAATACTGGAACATCACAAACACCAAACCAAACACCAAGTGGTACAAGTGATTTACACGCTGCCATTTTTAATGCTAAGTTTAATAACTATATAGGAAATATTACAGGAAGTAAAATTAATGATTTGTTACGAATTGCAACAGAAAGTGTAACTAATGATCCGAGTCACCCAATAACAATAAATTCAAATACTATAACTGATTTGAGTGAAATTATGCCAACAGAGACATATATGATTACACCAGCATATGACTCAGCAGGATATATAAACACTCTAAACATTGATAAGATTATGTAAACGGAAGGAGCTTTATATATGAGGAGAAAAGTAATAGCAGGTAACTGGAAAATGAATATGCTTCCAAATGAAGCAATAGCATTTTTAGATGCTTTTGCTCCACTAGTGGCTAATGCTGAAAGTGAAGTCGTTTTATGCGTACCATATACAGACTTGTTTTACGCATTGTTAACTGCTCAGGGAACGAATATTAAAATAGGTGCTCAAAATATGCACTGGGAAGAATCTGGAGCATATACAGGTGAAGTATCTCCAGAAATGCTAAAATCAATAGGTGTTCAATATGTAATAATAGGACATTCAGAAAGAAGAGCGTATTTTGCAGAGACTGATGAAACTGTTAATAAAAAATTAAAATCTGCACACAAAGTTGGTTTAAAACCAATTGTATGCGTAGGAGAAAGCTTAAAAGAGAGAGAACAAGGTATAGCTAAAGAAGTTATACAAAACCAAGTAAAACAAGGCTTGAAAGACTTGACAAATGCCGAAATTGAAAGTACAATAGTTGCGTATGAACCAATTTGGGCAATTGGTACAGGAAAAACTGCAACAAAAGAAGATGCAAATGAAACCATAAAATGGATTAGAGAAGAAATTTCAGAAATGTATGGAAATAAAAGCGCTGAAAAAGTAATAATTCAATATGGTGGAAGTGTAAAATCATCAAATGCGAAAGAACTTTTTGAAATGTCTGATATAGACGGAGGCCTTGTAGGAGGAGCAAGTTTAAAACCAGAAGAATTCGCAAAAATTGTTAATTACAAGGAAGGATAATATATGGATAAAAAAGTAACAATGCTAATGATACTAGATGGGGTAGGAATAAATGAGAGAACAGATGGTAATGCTGTGGCACTAGCCAATACTCCAGTCTTAGATAAAATACTAAAAACTAATCCAAACACAATAATAAAAACAAGTGGTTTAGACGTAGGACTACCAGAAGGGCAAATGGGAAATTCTGAAGTAGGACATACTAATATTGGCGCAGGAAGAATTGTTTACCAAGAATTAACAAGAATAACAAAATCAATAGAAGATGGAGATTTTTTTAGTTTACCAGAGTTAGTTGGGGCAATTGAAAATTGCAAAAAAAATCATTCTAAATTACACATAATGGGATTACTATCAGATGGTGGCGTACATAGCCATATACGCCATTTATATGCAATACTAGAGCTTGCAAAAAGAAGAGATTTTGAAGATGTATATGTACATTGCTTCTTAGATGGACGTGATACTCCACCAGCATCAGGGGAAGGATATATTGCAGAGCTAGAGAAAAAAATGGAAGAAAAAGGTGTTGGAAAAATAGCAAGTATCCAAGGCAGATTCTATGCAATGGATAGAGATAAAAGATGGGAAAGAGTGCAAAAGGCATATGATGCATTGGTTAATGGAATTGGAGAAAAAGCTACATCTGCAACAATTGCAATTGAGGACTCATACCAAAAAGAAATCTTTGATGAATTTGTTGTTCCAACAGTAATTTGTAATGGAGACGATACCCCAATTGCAACAATAAGCGAAAACGACTCTGTAATATTCTTTAACTTTAGACCAGATAGAGCAAGAGAAATTACTAGAAGTTTGGTAGATAAGGAATTCACAGGATTTGAAAGAAAATATTTCCCACTATATTATGTATGTTTTACAAACTATGATGACACAATTGAAAATGTTCATATAGTATTCAAGAAAGAAGAGATAAAAAATACATTTGGAGAAATTATTTCTAAAAAAGGATTAACACAATTAAGAATAGCTGAAACTGAAAAATATGCGCATGTTACATTCTTTTTCAATGGAGGAGAAGAAAAACAATATAATGGAGAAGATAGAATTTTAGTACCATCTCCAAAGGTTGAAACATATGATATGCAACCAGAAATGAGTGCAATAGAAGTAACAGATAAAGTAGTAGAAGCAATAGAAAGTAAAAAATATGATGTAATAATTCTAAACTATGCAAACCCAGATATGGTTGGACATACAGGAAGTTTAGATGCAGCAATAAAGGCAATGGAAACAATAGATACATGTGTTGGTAGAGTTTATGAAGCAATAAATGATGTCGATGGTGTGCTTTTAATTACAGCAGACCATGGTAATTCAGAACAAATGATAGATTATACTACAGGTGAACCACACACAGCTCATACAACAAACCCAGTACATCTTGTATTAGTTGGAAAAAATTCTCAATTAAAGCCAGGAAGATTATCAGACCTAGCACCAACAATGCTTGAAATAATGGGAATAGAAAAACCAGCAGAAATGACAGGCGAAAGCCTTATCATAAATAATTAATTTAATAGGAGGAATTTTTATGAAGGACTATTTAGCAATTGAAGAAGTTAGAGCCTTAGAAATATTAGACTCTAGAGGAAACCCAACAGTACAAGTTGAGGTTGTAACAGAAGATGGTTCAAATGGTGTAGCAATGGTACCATCTGGAGCATCAACAGGAAGTTTCGAAGCAGTTGAACTAAGGGATGGAGACAAATCTAGATACTTAGGAAAAGGTGTAACAAAAGCAGTAGCAAATGTAAATGAAATAATTGCACCAGAACTAGAAGGAATGAACGTATTTGAGCAAGTAGAAATTGATAAAAAACTAATCGAATTAGATGGAACAGAAAACAAAGGCAGATTAGGAGCAAACGCAACACTAGGTGTATCACTTGCAGTTGCAAGAGCAGCAGCAAATGCACTTGGAATGAGCCTATATAGATACATTGGTGGTACAAATGCAAAAACATTACCAATTCCAATGATGAACATTATGAATGGTGGAAAACATGCTGATTCTACTTTAAGCGTACAAGAATTCATGATTATGCCAGTAGGAGCATCAAGCTTTAAAGAATGCTTACGTATGTGTGCAGAAGTTTACCACAATTTAAAAAGCGTATTAAAAGAAAGAGGACTATCTACTGGAATAGGTGACGAAGGTGGATTTGCACCAATGGTAAAAAATGAAGAAGAAGCCTTAGATACAATAGTAGAAGCAATAAAGAAAGCAGGATATGAACCAGGTAAAGATATTTGCCTAGCATTAGACTGTGCAGCAACAGAAATGTATGATGAAGCAAAGAAAATAGGAAAAGATGGAATGTATTATTTCTGGAAAATAGGAGAACTAAAAACAGTTGATGAAATGATAGATTTCATGAGTGAATTAGTAGAAAAATACCCAATAATCTCAATAGAAGATGGTTTAGCAGAAGAAGATTGGGACGGCTGGAAAAAACTTACAGATAGATTAGGAAGCAAAATTCAAATAGTTGGAGACGACCTATTTGTAACAAACATAAAAAGATTACAAAAAGGATTAGACCTAAAAACAGCAAACAGCATACTAATCAAATTAAACCAAATTGGAACATTAACAGAAACATTAGATGCAATAGAACTTGCAAAGAAAAACGGATATACAGCAGTTGTATCACATAGATCAGGTGAAACAGAAGATACAACATTAGCAGATGTTGCAGTTGCAATGAATGCAGGACAAATAAAAACAGGTGCACCATGTAGAACAGATAGAGTTGCAAAATACAACAGATTATTAAATATAGAAGACGAACTAGGAAAAACAGCAATATATCCAAATAAATTAAGATAAAAAAACAGGTAATGAATAATAGCAATATTATTTATTACCCAAACATTGGGGTGTCGCCAAGTGGTAAGGCATCGGACTCTGACTCCGACATTCCGTAGGTTCGAATCCTACCACCCCAGCCAGAAAAATACTACGAATATAACTATATTTAAGTATTTAATATTAATAATGTACAATGAGGGGAAAGACATGAAGTATAAAATACTAGAGCTTACTAAAGATAATGAGAGAAGCTACTTAGAACAAGTAGCAAACCTAGAACAAGTGGTTTTAGCAAATATGGAAGAAAGGGGACAAAAAGGGCAATTATTCCCAACAGGAGCAGAAGATATTTCTACATATATTCATTCAAAGGAAAACACAGTCTTAGTTGCAGTTGATGAACAAGGTAATGTAATAGCTGCAACATACATAACACAGGGGCAAAATGCATTTATATATAACGACATAACAAAATATTTTAAATATGGAGATAAATATGATGAGTATGTTAAAGGCTTATATCCAAGTGAACTAGAATATAAAAGAGATATGCTTGAAACATACCAAATAAAAATAGAAGCATATAAATATGCAAAAGAAAAAGTGCTCAGAGAATTTCCACAATATGGTGGAGATATAATGGCTTTTTTAGAGCACGAATTACAAGAACCTAATAATGGCTTTCATGAAAAAAGTAAATTAAGAGAAAAACTAAATTCATGTATGTCTGAATATATTCAAAAAATGGAATCTGCAAAACCAGGCGTAAGTGAGATGTATCAAAGGTTTTATTGGTTTACGGCAGACAAAATTTCTAAAGAATTTGGAAAAGAAAATGTAAAACCAAACAGCATAGATGCAAAAGAATTAGAAACATTTTTAAGTGAAGAAGAAAGAGAGTATCAAAAAATACTTGAAAGTGGACCATTAGTTATTCATGAGAGACCAAATTTTGATATAGAAAAATACTATACATCTACATCATCAAATGCTATAGAATTGGATACATATATAACAGACCCAAGAGACAGGAAATCTGGACTTGCGAGAATTTTACTACTAGAGGGTATAGATAAACATATGAAAGAATTCTTTGTAAAACCAGAGAATCAGGAAATTTTCCTATGCTCAACTTTACATAGAGATAATTTATCATCAAAATATGTTTCAGAATTTTTTGGACTAACAGATAGTTTATATGTAAAAAGAAGAGATGGAATTAATAG
Organism: uncultured Clostridium sp.; assembly: GCA_900553695.1. Lineage (GTDB taxonomy): Bacteria > Bacillota > Clostridia > TANB77 > CAG-508 > UMGS1781. The sequence goes on from USEM01000018.1 coordinate 9,256, forward strand.
AGAAGTTCACATTTGCAAAATAGGTAGAGATGAATATGAAAACTATTTAAATCATATGAGAAAAAGAGTAGCAGTTTTATATGGATATAATCCAAATGGAATTTCTATTTCAAGAGAAGATAGATTAAATGTTCTTATGGAACAATTACAATATGAAGAAGGAGAAATAAACAGATTACAAAGCGTTGCACCAAACAACCAAAGATATAATGGTCACATTGATTTTGCTCAAAGAAAAATAGACAAAGTGGCATCACTTAAGAAAAAAGTAGAGGAACTACAAGAAACAAAGAAAGAGGAGGGCGAAAGATAAATGAACAAAGAATACTCATGGCCAATAGAGCCAAAATATAAAGTAACAGAACATGATAAATATGGAATTAGAAAAAACCACTATGTACTTTTTAAAGAAAGAGCACATTCAGGGTTTGATATTACAGCAGATATAGGAACAGAAGTACACCCAATTACAACTGGTAAAGTATTACTTGCCGAGTTTGATGGGACAACAACAGAAGGAATAGATGCATTTAATGATGGCTACGGAAATAAAGTAGAGATTTTAAATGATGATGGCAGAAGAGTAGTATATGGACATTTAAGAGAAATATATGTAAAACCAGGAGATACAGTTAAAACAGAAACTGTAATAGGAATAACTGGATGCAGTGGTGGATCTAGAGTTCCACATTTACATTTGGAAATAAGAAAAGAAAATACGGAAAATACAGGGTTGGATTATACAATAGACCCTTTAACAGTTCTTCCAGAAAAGCATTTGGAAGAATTAACCGAAGAATTCAAACAAGAGCCATATGCTAGTCTTTGGAAAAAGATGGCATCATCTAATCCTTGGAGTTTTGTTGAGGAAGACATACCATATAGAGAGGATAAAAACTATATAAGATAGAAGTATTAAAATAAGCAAAAATTTGACATTTTTCGACAAAATTGGTATAATATATGCGTATAGCCAGTGGCTATAACTTATTAAAAGGAGTAGACTTGTAGTATGGGAAAAACTTTCACAGCAATCGGAATTGTACAGGAGGTAAACGTTGAAGGTGACGAGGCTGTAATCATTGCCTATGATACCCGGGCATCCAAGATGAGAGCCATCAGGATCCTGAAGAAGGACTTTGACAAATACTTCATAGGAAACCTAGCAGATGGTGCAAAGTTGGAGATGGTTATCAGTCAGAAGACTGATGAGGTTGAGAGAATCAACCAGATCGTCAGAAACTGGATATCCACGATCAAAGGCAAAGCAGACTTTTCGACGGAATATAACTACCGTCACGATTATGCATAATTAAACTCCACTTGGGAGCTCTGTTACATACAGGGCTCCTAAGTTTTATATTTTAAATATAATTTCTTAAATTTATATTGCAAAAAAAAAGTCTTAATGTTATAATTCATATGAAAATAGAGAAAATATATAAAAGGTAGGTAATGAAAATGAATAATGAAATGTATGAAATTATGAAAAATAAGCTAGGTTTTATAGCTGCACTAGACCAAAGTGGTGGAAGTAGTAGCAAAACTTTAAAAGCATATGGAATTGAAGAAAGTGAATACAACTCAGAAGAAGAAATGTTTAACTTAATACATGAAATGAGAAAAAGAGTATTTACAAGCAAATCATTTACAAATGAACATATAATAGGTGCAATTTTATTTGAAAAAACAATGCTTTCAAAAGTAAACGATGAATTTACAGCAGACTATTTATGGAATGAAAAGAAAATAGTTTCTTTCTTAAAAGTTGATAAAGGACTAGCAGAAGAAACAAATGGAGTAAAATTAATGAAAGAAATTCCAAACTTAGCAGAAGAATTACAAGAGGCTAGAGAGAAAAATGTATTTGGAACAAAGATGAGATCAGTAATATATGAAGCAAACGAAGAAGGAATAAAAGCTGTAGTTGCACAACAATTTGAATTTGCAAAAATTATATGTGACGCAGGCTTAGTTCCAATCATAGAACCAGAAGTTGATATTCATGCTCCAGAAAAAGAAAAATGTGAAGAAATACTAAAAGCTGAAGTAAAAGCACAATTAGATAAATGGAACCAAAACGATAAAATCATGTTTAAGTTTACAATACCAACAGTTGCAAATCACTATTTAGATTTATATGACTATGAATGTGTTGTAAGAATAGTAGCTTTATCAGGTGGTTACGACATAGAAGAAGCTGTTACATTGCTTGCACAAAACAATAAAATGATAGCAAGCTTTTCAAGAGCATTATTACAAAACTTAAATGTACACCAAACACAAGAAGAATTTGATGAAAAATTAAATGATGTAATAGTAAAAATATATAATGCATCAATAACTTAAATACCTCAGAGACATGCCAAAACTTTACAAATAAGCAAAATTAGTGTATAATGAAACTAATATGAGTTGTATCTCGTATTAGTTTCTTTTTTCACTAATTAGTGAGAGGAGTATCCTCAAAACTTTTTGGTTTTACATAAATATAAATTCATCAATAAAAGATTTAGGAGGAAAAGAAAATGGACATTTACAGAATGAATGAGATTTGTTTTATACTTTATGGAGTGATGATTATTTTAATCATCTGGAATTACAAAAAGACATCTACTTTATCCTTATTGGTAAACATGTTTTCAGCAATTGGCCTTATTTTCTACCAGTACTTCATTTTGAAACAGCAGGTAAGTGTTGGAGCAAACTATGTATCAATAATTGCAATACTTGTTGGCTGTGGTGGAATGATGATTTATGTAATTGTGAATACAGTAGTGTACTATATTCTTGCAATTAAAAGAAAAAATGTCCACACTAAGAGCAACTAGCCTTTAGGCTAGTGCTCTTTTTTAAGTGTATTTTAATATAGAGATAGTATAATACCATGTTGGAAAATAATATAAAAATGACATAAAAGCTTAAAAAACGACAAAAAATGTGCTATAATATTTAACAGCTTTAAAAGTTAGAAAGAGGATGAAAATGAAAGAAGTAATACATGTAGGTATAGATGTTGGTTCAACAACAGTTAAAGTTGTTGTAATGAATGAGAAACAAGAAGTACTTTATACAACATATAAAAGACACTTTTCAGACACAAAGAATACAGTATGCAACTGTTTGGAAGAATTAGCAGATACATTTCAAAATTATGACATGACAATTGCATTAACAGGTTCTGGTGCATTATCAGTATCAGAATTTTTAAGTCTACCATTTATTCAAGAAGTTGTTGCTTGTAAAAGAACTGTTGAAAAGTATATACCACAAACAGATGTAGTAATAGAACTTGGTGGAGAAGATGCAAAAATTATATATTTTGGTAGATCAATTGAACAAAGAATGAACGGAACATGTGCAGGTGGAACAGGTGCTTTCTTAGATCAAATGGCGACATTACTTAATACAACAACACCAGGTTTAAATGAACTTGCCAAAAACTACAATACAATTTACCCAATAGCTTCAAGATGTGGAGTTTTTGCAAAAACAGATATACAGCCATTATTAAATGAAGGAGCAGCAAAAGAAGATATTGCAGCATCTATATTCCAAGCAGTAGTTAATCAAACAATATCAGGCTTAGCTTGTGGAAGACCAATAAGAGGCAAAGTAGCATTCTTAGGAGGACCACTTAGTTATTTATCAGAACTTAGAAAAAGATTTATAGAAACACTAGAACTAAAACCAGATGAGATAATCATTCCAGAAGATGCACATCTTTTGGTAGCCAAAGGTGCAACTTTAGATTCCATGAATTATAAACCAATATCAATAGAAAAACTAAAAAGTAAAATAGAGCTTTTAAAAAATTATCACGACACAACAAAAGATTCTTTAAAACCACTATTTACAATAGAAAATGAATATAAAGAGTTTAAAGAAAGACACAGCAAACATACTGTACCAAAAAGAGATTTAGCAAAATTTAATGGAAACTGTTTCCTAGGAATTGATGCAGGTTCAACAACAAGTAAAATAGCATTAATAGATGTTGAGGGGAATTTACTATATTCTGCATACAAAAACAATGAAGGAAAACCTTTGCAAACAGTAATTAGCATGCTAAAGGATTTATATAGTGTATTACCTAAAAAGGCTATTATAAGATATGCAGGTTCAACAGGATATGGTGAAAAGTTAATGCAAACTGCTTTAAGTCTAGAGATGGGGGAAATAGAGACAATTGCCCACTATACAGCAGCAAAAAAATTCATGCCAAACGCTACAAGTATTGTAGATATTGGTGGACAAGATATGAAATACATAAAAATAAAAAATGGTGCTATAGATAATATAATGCTAAATGAAGCGTGCTCATCAGGTTGTGGTTCATTTATAGAAACATTTGCAAAGAGTTTAAATTTGAAAATAGATGAATTTGTAGAAGAAGCAATAAAATCAAATAGACCAGTAGACTTAGGTTCAAGATGTACAGTATTTATGAATTCAAAAATAAAACAAGCTCAAAAAGAAGGATATAAAGTAGGAGACATATCAGCAGGACTTTCATATTCAGTTATAAAAAATGCAATACAAAAAGTTATGAAAATAAGAGATGTTGAAACTTTAGGAGATTCAATAGTTGTACAAGGTGGAACTTTCTATAATGATGCTGTTTTAAGAGCATTTGAACTTATAGTTGGAAAAGAAGTTATAAGACCAGACATAGCAGGGCTTATGGGAGCATACGGCATTGCTGTTCTTGCAAAGGAAGAATTCGATACCAAAAAAGATAAAGACTATGTATCACAAATTATTAATAATGAGGAACTAGACAATTTAAAAGTTACAGTAGTACATACAAGATGCCATGGTTGTGAAAATAAATGCTTACTTACAATAAATGAATTTTCAACAGGCAAAAGATTTATAACAGGTAATAGATGCGAAAGAGGAGCTGGAATAGAAAATAGTAAAACTCAATTACCAAATATATATAAATATAAATACCAAAGACTATTTGGATATAAATCATTAGCTGAGGAAGATGCAAAACGTGGAACAATTGGAATACCTAGAGTTTTAAATATATATGAAGATTATCCATTTTGGTTTACTCTATTTACAAACTTAGGTTTTAGAGTAGTTTTATCAGAAAAAAGTGATAGAAAAACTTACGAAAAAGGAATGGAATCAATGCCTTCAGAATCAGTTTGTTATCCAGCAAAACTAAGCCATGGGCACATCATAAGTTTAATAAATCAAGGAATAAAAACAATATTTTATCCATGCATGATGTATTCAAGGCAAGAAGATAAAGAAGCAAATAACAAATATAACTGCCCAATAGTTATATCATATTCAGAAGTGTTGAAAAACAATGTAGAAGAACTAAATACTCAAGGTGTAAAGTTTATCAATCCTTTCCTACCATTTGATAAACAAGGTTTAGTAAAAAGACTTTATGAGTTAGAAGATTTTAAAGAATATGGATTTACAAAAAAAGAACTAAAAGAAGCAGTTCAAAAGGCAGAAGAAGAATATCAAAGATATAAAGCAGATATAAGACAAAAAGGCGAAGAAACCATAAAATATATTAAGGAAAATAACCTAAAAGGAATAGTTCTATCTGGTAGACCATATCATATAGATCCAGAAATAAACCATGGAATAGATACTATGATAACATCTTTGGGACTATGTGTTTTATCAGAAGATAGTATTGCACATTTATCAACAGTAGAAAGACCTATAAGGGTTGTTGACCAATGGGTATTTCATTCAAGGCTATATAGAGCAGCAGATGTTGTTGGAAGAAATGATAACTTAGAATTAGTACAATTAAATTCTTTCGGTTGTGGTGTAGATGCAGTAACAACAGACCAAGTTGAAGAAATTCTTTCAAGCTTTGGTAAGATGTACACTTTAATAAAAATAGATGAGGTAAACAACTTAGGAGCTATAAGAATTAGAATTCGTTCATTAATTGCAAGTATGAATAAAAGAAAAGTAGTACAAGAAAAATGCTCACGGAGATTATGAAATACAGAAAGTAGAATTCACAAAAGAAATGAAAAATGATTATACAATACTTGTGCCACAAATGTCTCCAGTACACTTTGAAATGTTTGAAGCTGTTTTAAAATCTGAAGGATATAAAGTAAAACTTTTAAGAGACTGCACTCGGACATACAGTTGAAACAGGTTTAAAATATGTAAATAATGATGCATGTTATCCATCAATATTAACTATTGGTCAATTAATGGAAGAAGTAGAAAGTGGAGAATATGATACAAACAAATTAGCTTTAATGATGTCACAAACAGGTGGTGGTTGTAGAGCAACAAACTACATAGGTTTTATTCGTAAAGCATTAAAGGATGCAGGATATCCAAATATTCCAGTAATATCATTCAACTTTGTAGGAATGGAGAAAAACTCAGGTTTTAAGATAACACTTCCATTAGTGAAAAAGCTAATAAAAGCAACAATTTATGGAGATTTACTACAAAAACTATTACATAAAAACAAAGCATATGAAGTAAACAAAGGCGAAACTGAAAAACTATATTATTCATGGCTTGAAAAATGTAAGAAACTATCAGTAGAAGCAACAATTAAGGAATTTAACCAAACAATATACGAAATGGTAAATGATTTTGAGAAGATTGAGTTAGATACGTCAAAAGAAAAACCAAAGGTTGGAATAGTTGGAGAAATTCTAATTAAATATCATCCATTTGGTAATAACTACTGTACAGACCTTTTAGAAAAAGAGGGAGCAGAAGTTGTAATGCCAGACCTGATGGGATTTGTAAAATATGTAATAATGAATAGTATTATAAAGGCAAAGTTACTTGGAAGCGGAAGAATAAATGCAAGAATGTATAAAGTAGCATTAAAATTAGTAAATAGCATTGAAAAAGACTATAAAAAGGCACTTGAAAATTCAAGAAAAGGTTATTTACCACCATGCAATATAGAAAAACTGGCAGAAAAAGTAGAAGATATATTGTCAACAGGAAATCAAACAGGAGAAGGCTGGATACTTACAGCAGAAATGCTTGAATTTATGGAACATGGAATTCAAAACATAGTATGTTTGCAACCATTTGCATGCTTACCAAACCATGTAGTAGGTAAAGGTGTTATAAAAACAATAAGAAATAAATTCCCAGAAGCTAACATTGCAGCAATAGATTATGACCCAGGAGCAAGCCAAAGCAACCAAATAAACAGAATAAAATTGCTATTAACAATAGCTAAAGATAATATTAAGTTAAAAGAAAAAAGAGCTCAAATAGAGAAAGAGGAAAACATAGAAGAAGCAAAGAGCACGGAAACTGTTTAAAACAAAAGCAACCCAAGCTTAAGGGTTGCTTTGTTTTATTACTATAAGTAGCCAAACGCAGGAGTTTTGTATTTAGAGAAAATCGAAGACCCCCGAAAAACTTCTTTAGGCGTCTCCATCGTGGGTTCGATTTTAAATAAATACCAAAAGCTCAAGGCGAGATTTGGCGGACTATTTAGAAAAAATGAAAAGTATTATTAATAAAAAACTTGAATTATGTTTACTAATTACTGTAAAATATGTTATAATAAAGAAGTAAACATCATAATTATATATTAAAAAATTTTAATATATAACAGGTGTTTGAATTTTGTAAGCTCTAATTTTGAAAGGAGAATTTTAATGAGTAAAGGCGTACGGTCAAACTTCTATGCAGACATAATGTCTCAAAATCAGGAAGTGACAGGCTCCTGCCATTTGGTGGTTGTAAAACTTCCCAATGGTGAAACACTCAGGATCATGGTTGACTGTGGTCTCTTTCAGGAGAAAGAACACTACGACGATAACCAAAAGCTGATCTGCAATCCAGAAAACCTTGATTATGTGCTTGTAACACATAACCACATTGACCACACAGGAAGATTGCCTCTTTTAATAAAGAAAGGGTATGCAGGCGATTTCTATACCACACACATTACGAAAAACTTAATGCCACTCGCACTTTATGATACCTGCCGAATTTTAGCAGACTTAAGTAAAAGAAAGAACATTCCATCGCTTTATGCTTCAAAAGATGTTGCACAGACTATTAATAAAACAAGGGGGTATGACTTCAATCAAAAAGTTAGACTTTCGCATAATGCTGCGGTAACTTTCTTCGAAAATGGGCATCTTATTGGTGCAGCAATGATTTTACTTCAGCTATCTTATCCAGGGTATGAAGATATTAATCTTCTGTTTACAGGAGATTATAACAACAAAAACATGTTCTTCAATGTTGAAGAACTTCCGCTGGAAGTAAGGAAACTTCCTCTTACAATAATTCAAGAGGCAACATATGGCTATGTAAATTCTACAGAAATGAAGGCTGTGTTTGAGGAAAATGTGGCAAAAGCAATTGCTGAAAAGAAAACAGTAATAGCTCCAGTATTCTCGCTTGGAAGAGCTCAGGAAATTCTGTATGTTTTAAAGAAAATGCAACAAGATGGGCGGCTTTCAACTTCAATACCGATTTACTTTGATGGAAAGTTAGCATTCAAGTATACAGGCTTTTATCTTTCATATGCTGCTGAGTTAAAGCTTAAAGTGAAAGAGTTTTTGCCGGATAATCTACAAACCGTAGATGATGCAATGAGAATGAGCATCATTCGAGACAGAGGTACAAAAATAATTGTAACAACATCTGGAATGGGCTCGTATGGACCGGCACAAACCTATATACCCGCATATTTGCCCCAGAAAAATGCACTTATTCATTTTACTGGGTACACAGCGGAAGGAACTCTGGGAAGACTCTTACAAACAACAGAAACAGGCAGTACTGTTGAGGCTCTTGGATTAATTCTTGTAAAAAGAGCTGATGTGCAGTATACAAACGAATACTCTGCACATGCAAAAGCAGACGAAATGATTGACTTCTTGAAGAAGTTCGAAAACATCAGAATGGTTCTTGTAAACCACGGACAAGCAGATGTTAAGGAAGAATTTGCAAAAAGAATTTTGAGCGAGGTAGATACAAGAAATGTAGGCATTCTCGGAAGCGGATATCTGTTCAGAGTAAACAATTACGGCCTAATCAAAACCATGGGCACAAGATTCGAATAACCAAAAGAAAGGGAGCTTTTTTAGCTCCCTTTCGCATTAAAAACAAATAAATATATTGACAAAAAGGTATAACTGATATATAATACAATGCATATAAAGATATTAAAACGAAAAACTAACAAAAGGAAGTGGTTATATGTCAGGAGAAGATTTTAGAAAAATGACAAGAGAGGAATTAGAACAGTTTTTAGATGAGGAACACACTGAGAGAGAAATAATTATAGCTTCAATCGAATTAGGAAAACGAGATATCGCAGAAGGAAAATATTATACAACAGAAGAGGTTTTAGAACATATCTTTGGAAAGAATAGTATGGTTAACTAAAGCTAATAACGATTTAATTGATATCTATAATTATATCTCAAAAGATTCCATATATTATGCAATGAAAACAGTTAATGAAATTATAAACAAAGTTGAAATATTACGTATATTTCCATACAGTGGAAGAATATTAAATGATATTGTAAATGAAGAATATAGGGAATTAATTTATAAGTCTTACAGAATTATTTATAAGATTAAAATCTCAACAATTTATATTCATAGAGTGTGGCATTCTGCCAGAGAAATCAGCAATATATTTTTAAAATAATAGTTAATATGTTTTAATATATTTATATAAAAAAGCAAACAAATTTTCACAAAAAGTATTGACAAAAATTATAAAAAGATATAAAATATTTGCGAACAAGAATTTGGGAGGGTTTTAAATGCTATCTACATTACATATAAAAAATATTGGAATTATAGATGATTTATCAATAAATTTTGAAGAGGGCTTTAATGTACTAACTGGTGAAACTGGTGCAGGTAAAACTTTGATTATAGGCTCACTTGCAATACTTAGTGGTGGAAGATTTTCTAAAGAAATGATTAGAAAAGGAGAGGAATGTTCATTAATAGAAGCAAGTATTTTTGTACCTCAAAGTGAATTTGCAGAAGATGGAAATATTATAATTTCTAGAGAAGTTTATTCAAATGGTAGAAACACTTGCAAGGTAAACGGAAACTTAGTAACTGTTTCAGAATTAAAGAGAATTATGAGTAAAATAATAGATATACATGGACAACATGATAATCAAAATTTACTAGATAATACGAAACATATTGTGTATTTAGATAGTTTTATAGGTGACGAACTATTTAAGATGAAACAAGAATATCAAGAATACTTTAACAAATATAATGAAATTAAGAACAAACTAAAAAATAATTACGGAGATGGGACAGAAAAAACTAGAAGATTAGATCTATTAAGATACCAATATAATGAGATAGATGTAGCTAATTTAAAAATAGGAGAAGACCTAGAGCTTGAAGAAAAACATAATATCATGATGAACAGCGAAAAGCTAAAGGAAAACTTAGAAGAAATTGATGAAAACATTAATTCAAATGCAATTGAATATATTTCAAATTCAATTAGATGTTTAGAAAAAATTGAAGACTATGGAGAAATATATAAATCAAAGCTTGCAGAATTAAAGAGCACATATTATGAATTGCAAGAAACAGCAAGAGATTTGAGCTCATTGAAAGATGAAGCGAATTTTGATGAATATGAAAGAGATGAAGTTGAAAGAAGATTAGATATAATATTTTCACTAAAAAGAAAATATGGTAATAGTATAGAAGAAATATTAGAATATAAAAGTAAACTAGCAGAGGAAATAGAACAAATTGAAAATGTAGAAGAAATAAATAAAAAACTTAGAACAGAACAAAAAGAAATTGAAAGCAAAATGAATAACTTATGCAATTTAATGAATGAAAAACGAGAAAAATATGGTATAATATTAAGTGAAAAAATAAACAATGAGTTAAAAGACTTAGAAATGCCAAATGCATGCTTTAGCATAAAAATAGAAAAAGAAGCAAGTTTTAATATAAATGGAAATGATAAAATTGAATTTGCAATTTCAACAAATATTGGGGAAGAAAGCAAAGAACTTATAAAAATTGCATCAGGTGGAGAAATGTCTAGAATAATGCTTGCAATAAAAACTGTACTTGCAGATATAGATGAAGTTCCAATTTTAGTATTTGATGAAATAGATACAGGAATAAGTGGAAAAGCAGCTAAAGCAGTTGCAGAAAAAATGAAAATAATTTCTAATAAACATCAAACACTTTGTATAACTCACTTGCCAGCTATTGCAGCACAAGGAGATAATAATTTTTACATATACAAAGAAGTGAAAAACGGAAAAACAAGAACAAATATTAAAAAATTAAATGAAGAAGAAACCATATTTGAAATTGCACGTATTTCAAATGGAGACATAACAGATGTCGCCATAGAAAATGCAAAAGAACTACGAAAAGCAGTTTAACAATTGTGTTTGAATTTCAAATGGTTGTATAATGATATTAAGGGAGAGACAAATGGATTTATCTAATGAAAATGTTATTCACGTAAAAGAGAATGGAATAGAATATTTGCAGTTTAGAAAACTGCTTGAATATAAAGAAAAATTAACACATGCATTCACAATGGGTGTAGAAAACGATTACAGAATGCCATTGTATAAAAGTCCAACAAATATATTAACATTTGAACAAATTGAAGAAAACAAGAAGAGTTATAAAAAAATTTGTAAATCCATAGGAATAAATTACAATGATATAGTAAAAACGAACCAGGTCCATAAAGATGTAATTAAGAATGTTGAAAATAAGATTAATGAGTTTAAACCTGATTTTTATGAAAAAGCATATGATCAAACTGATGGATTAATTACAAACAAAAGTAATATTGCCTTATGTGCTACTAATGCAGATTGTATAGTACTAATGATGTATGATGCCCAAAAACATGTTATTGCAAATGTGCATTCTGGTTGGAAAGGAACAGTTCAAAAAATTGCATCAAAGACAATAGATAAAATGCAAGAACAGTATAATTGCAACCCAAAAGATATAATATGTTGTATAAGCCCAAGCATAAGAGAATGCCACTTTGAAGTAGATCAGGATGTTAAAGATGCTTTTTTGGAGGCCTTTCCAAAAGAAACAGACAGTATTAAGCAAGCACATGAAAAATGGCATATTGATACAGTAAGAATTAATATAGAAATGTTAAAAGAAAAAGGATTAAGAGAAGAAAACATAATTGATTCTAAGATCTGTACAGTATGCAATTGTTCTCAGATTCATTCATATAGAGGAAGTAAACATCATAATGGTTTGGAAATGGGAATATTAGAATTGAAAGGAATGATATAGCGGGTATAACAGTGAGTTTACATAACTTCAAAAGTTGAAACATATTTGAATTTGTGTTATAATACATTATGTAAAACCATTCGCAACTCTATAGAATTACTATTTTAGGAGGAAATGTTTTATGACCAATTTTGAACAGGAAATTAAGATGGTGCATCTTTCTGCGCAGAGCCCTAATGTAAGGACACGGCACAGAGCAGCTGAAAATCCACTTTGTCCAGAAGAAGATCTTTTAAGATTAGCTGACGACATTGATTGGTATGTTCAGGTAGGTGTTGCAGAAAATCTTGCAGCTCCTGTGGATTTGCTTAGATATCTTTTTAGAAAGAAACCTCAGCATGCAGAAGTACGCAGAGCTGTTGCAAGAAACGTAAAATGCCCGCAGGACATTATGGACGAAATCCTGGAAGATCCGGAATGGACTGTTCGTGAGGGGTTAGCTCTTAACCAAGAATGCCCAACTGAAATTTTGGGTGAACTTTCTCAAGATAAATCTTGGGAAGTTCGAAGAATGGTTGTGCGAAATCCCAAAACATCCAAAGGTACACTTTGGATGTTGAGGAAAGATCCAGATAACTTGGTCGCAACAATTGCAAAAAGAATGCTGCTGAGTAAGTAACAAACTTATTGCAAGCTGAATAAAGAGAGTAGAAAAATCTGCTCTCTTTATTTATTTCCATTAAAGACTAATCATTGACATATGAATATGTTATTTGATATAATGAAACCGTTTTAAAGGAGATGTAACTTATGAGCAAAAATTTTATAATTACAAATGATAATGTTAGAGAATATGCGAAAAAAATTGGAGAATGGATAAAAAATAAAGTAAATGAAGCAGGAACAGAAGGTGTAGTTCTGGGAATGAGCGGTGGAGTGGATTGTAGCACAGTTGCAATGCTTTGCAAAAATGCAGGAATAAAGGTACATTTGGTTATTTTACCATATGGCGAACACATGAAAAATTCAAACACATATAGCAATGCAATGGAGCTTATAAATACATCTAGTTTTGAGTATCATATATTTGATATTAAACCAGCAGTCGATGCACTTATAATTCCAACAGAAGAAACAACATATAAAACAGAACTTGCAAGAGCAAACATTAGACCAAGAATTAGAATGACATATCTATATGAATATGCTCAAATTAATAATTTGCTTGTAATAGGCACAGGGAATCTATCAGAAGCAACGGTTGGTTACTTCACAAAATGGGGAGATGGGGCACACGACTTAAACCCACTTGCAAATTTAACAAAAAGAGAAGTATATATACTAGCAAAATATTTAGGTGTTCCAAAAGCAATAATAAATGCTAAACCATCAGCTGATCTTTGGCCAGGACAAACAGATGAAGATGAACTTGGCTTAACATATGAACAAATTGATGAATTTATCTTAAATGGGACTTCAGGAGATAACAAGATAGATGAAATAATACAAACAAAAAAAGATAGAAATACCCACAAATTAGAGCCAATAGCAAAATTTGAAGATTAGGAAGGAAACATTTATGAAAAAGATAGTAATAATAGCTGCAATGGATGAAGAACTTGAAGCTATACAAAACAAGTTTGAAAATGTAGAAGAAAAGAAGTTAAAAGACTTGGTATATTATGAGGGACAGGCAAAAGGAAAAGAATATGTTTTAACAAAATGTGGAGTAGGAAAAGTAAACTCTGCAAGAGTAACACAAATGTTAATAGATAACTTTGATATAGAATACATTATGAATGTAGGAATAGCAGGGTCTTTAAATGATGAACTTGAAATTGGAGATATTGTAATAGGTAAAAAACTAGTACAGCACGATTTTGATATAACAGCATTTGGACACGAAAAAGGCTATATAACAGATACAGGAAGGATCTTCGAAAGCGATGATAATTTAACAAAAGAATATAACAAACTAAATGGAGAATATAAAATACTTGTTGGAACAATTGCATCTGGCGACATATTCTGCAATCAAGTTTCAATGAAAGAAAAAATTAGAACCAAATTTAATGCAGACTGTGTAGAAATGGAAGGAGCAGCCATAGCACAAGTGTGTACCCTAAACAAAGTTCCTTTCATTGTAATACGCTCAATTTCAGACAAACCAAACGGTAGAAATCATATAGATATAGAAAAGTTTACTAAAATGGCATCAAAAAGGTGTGCAGATTTGGTAATTAAGGGAGAAAATGCTTAAAAACACTTGCTTTTTTACCAGAAATATAGTACAATAGTTAAGGTAAAAATTACCTTTTACTTAGCTTAATAGAGAAATCCGACTTTAAGTTCAGTTTAAGGCAAATATTAATTAAAAGGAGGAATTTAGCATGACTAAAGAAAGAAAGACAGAAATCATTAAAAATTTCGGTAGAGATGAAAAAG